>JAXDOO010000179.1:0-12538 GCA_034668865.1 Alphaproteobacteria bacterium | reverse complement strand
CTTTAATGTTGCATGCGGCCTATCCGGGGTGAGGCAGAAGTTCCAGTAACGCCTCCGCAAGCTGGGCATTGGATGTAGTGCTCTGCCTCTGTCGTCGGAATGCCGTCAGCGGGTTTGCTGATGTCGGGAAGAAATAAGGCCCGCTTGCCGCAGAGGAACACGCTAGCCCAAACAAGCTCTGTCTTATGAATGGAAATGGCCGGGACAAGCCCGGCCATGACGACGGAATTCAAGCCGATCAGTATTTCCGGAACAGCCCGACCAGCTTGCCCTGGATGCGCACCCGGTTAGGCGGAAGGATGCGGACTTCATAGGCAGTGTTGGCGGGCTCAAGCGCGATCGACGCGCCGCGGCGGCGGAAGCGCTTCAGCGTCGCTTCCTCGTCGTCGATCAGCGCCACGACGATGTCGCCGGTCTCGGCAGCCTCCATGCGTTTGATCAGCGCCGTGTCGCCATCGAGAATGCCGGCCTCGATCATGGAGTCGCCGCGCACCTCGAGGGCGAAGTGCTCGCCGGACGTCAGCAGGTCCGGCGGCATGTTGATGGTGTGGGTGCGGGTCTGGATTGCCTCGATCGGCGTGCCGGCGGCGATCCGCCCCATGACCGGGACAGCGATGGGACGGCCGCTGCCTTCGTCATCAGCTGAAAGTTGCCGCACGCGGCCAAGATCACCTTCGATGACGCTCGGGGTAAAGCCGCGCCGGCCGTTGCCGCCTCCACCCATGCCGTGGGCGACGCTCTCGGGCAACTTGATGACCTCGATGGCGCGGGCGCGGTTCGGCAGGCGACGGATGAAGCCGCGCTCCTCCAGCGCCGTGATCAGGCGGTGGATGCCGGACTTGGACCGCAGGTCCAGAGCGTCCTTCATCTCGTCAAAGGATGGCGGCACGCCGGCCTCCTTGAGGCGCTCATGGATGAAGCGGAGCAGTTCGAATTGTTTGCGCGTCAGCATCGTTGGCTCTTCTCCCCGGAAAGGCTCAAAACCACGGGACAGGGTCCGAAACAAAGCATGAACATACCCTATCTGTTCGATATGTGTTCCGCAACCTTTTAATTTGGGATGAACAATGCGGCGGCCCGCTAAAACCGCAGCTTAACGATGGGACATTCGCTACCCGACGCAAGCGCGGGAGCATGCGCTTCCCGAATCAGCAGGCAGTCGGCTTTGGCCAAAGCCGCCATCATTGACGAGTCCTGCATCGGCAGCGGCGTCGCCACCGGCGCGCCGTCGGGGCCGACGGTGAGGGTGGCCCGCAGAAAATCCATGCGCTCGTCATTCGCCGGAAGGTTGCTGCCCAGCACCGCCGATTCGGTAGCGGCCGACAAATCCATGCGCCCCGACAGACGCCGGATGAGCGGGACGAGAAAGAGCAAGGCGCAGACATAGGAGGAGACAGGGTTGCCGGGCACGCCGAGCACATGCATGCCGCCGAGCCGTCCATGCATCACCGGACGGCCGGGGCGGAGGGCGACTTTCCAGAAGGAGAGAGTGAGGCCTTCGGCCGCCAGGCTTTGCTGCACCAGATCATGATCCCCGACCGATGCGCCGCCCGCCGTCACCAGAATATCGGCGCCGATCGCGCGCGCGCGCCGCACGGCACCGGCGATGGCATCCATGCGATCGGGTGCAATGCCGAGATCGATCGTCGATGCGCCTTCCTGACGCGCCAGCGCGCCGAGAGCGAAGCCGTTGGAATAGACCACCTGGCCGGGCCTCAGCTCTGAGCCCGGCGGCCGCAGCTCATCGCCGGTGCCCAGCACCGCGACTTTCGGGGCGCGATACAGCGGCACGGTCGGATGGTTCATCGCCGCCGCCAGCATCAAGTCACGGGCGGTGAGGCGGCGGCCTTTCGGCAGCAGCACATCGCCTTGCTTGAAATCGAGTCCGCGGATGCGCACGTTCTTTCCGCGCGCTACGGACGCGTTGATCACCACCACGCCGTTCTGGCATGTGGTGTTTTCCTGAATGACCACGGTATCGGTGCCGGCGGGCAGAACGCCGCCGGTGAAGATGCGCGCCGCTTCGCCCGCCGCAACCGGCGTAGCAAAGGGATGTCCGGCCGCGACTTCACCGATGACCTTCAATGTTGCGGGAACGCTCGCAACATCATCGGCACGCACCGCATATCCATCCATGGCGGATGCGTCGGCCGGCGGCTGTGTGATGCAAGCTGCAACATCGGCGGCAAGGACGCGCCCGGCCGCTTCCGCGAGCGGAACGTGCTCCGCCGGCAGCGGCGCTGCATCCTGCAATATCCGCGAAAGCGCGTCGCCCACCGGCAGCAAAGCCACGGCTCACTCCCTCGCGCGATAGTGGCCGGATTTCCCTCCGCGCTTCTCGACCAGATGGATGGCTTCGATGGTCATGCCGCGCTCCACCGCCTTTACCATGTCATAGATTGTCAGGCAGGCGATCGATACCGCCGTCAACGCTTCCATCTCCACGCCGGTCTGGCCGGTAACCTTGACCGTGGCGCGCACGATCAGGCCCGGCAGCGTGTGGTCGGGCGTTATCTCCAGCTCAACCTTGGTGATCGGCAACGGATGGCAAAGCGGAATGAGTTGATGCGTCTTCTTGGCCGCCATGATCCCCGCGATACGGCCGGCACCCAGCACGTCGCCCTTCTTGGCGTCGCCGCTAAGCACAAGGTCAAGCGTTTTACCCGTCATGATCACACGGCCTTCGGCGATCGCGACGCGTTCGGTGGTGTCTTTGTCCGAGACATCGACCATGCGCGCCTCCCCGCTACTGCCGAGATGGGTGAGCTTGCCCTTGCGCGCCATCGTTATCTCGCGTCCTGTACGTCGCGCCGAAGCAGCGCCTTGGTTGCGGCTTCAACATCGGGTTGCCGCATCAGGCTCTCACCCACCAGAAACGTCGAGATACCCACCCGCCGCAGCCGCGCCAGATCCGCCGGCTCAAACAGCCCGCTCTCGCCCACCGCCACACGGTCCTTCGGCAGCATTGGTGCAAGCCGCTCGCTCACGGCAAGCGTCGTCTCGAATGTTTTCAGGTCGCGGTTATTGATTCCGATCAGGCGCGATTTCAATTTCAGCGCGCGCGAGAGTTCATCTTCATTGTGCACTTCCAGCAGGACGTCCATGCCGTGGGCGCAGGCAACGTCTTCCAGCTCTTCCGCTGTAGCGTCGTCCACCACCGCCATGATGATCAAGATGCAGTCGGCGCCCCAGGCCCGTGCCTCCACCACTTGATAGGGATCAAACAAGAAATCCTTACGCAGCACCGGGAGCGACGTAGCCGCCCGGGCGGCGCCGAGGAAATCGGGGCGGCCCTGAAACGAAGGCGCATCGGTGAGGACCGAGAGGCAGACCGCGCCGCCCGCCGCATAGGCGCGCGCGAGCGAAGGCGGATCGAAATCGGCCCGGATCAGTCCCCTGGACGGACTCGCCTTCTTGATCTCGGCGATCAGCGCATAGTCGCCGGCCGCAACCTTGCGCTCAATGGCGTGCAGAAAACCGCGCGGGGCGGAGACGGCGCGGGCTTCCGCCTCGATCGTCCCGAGCGGCCGCCGGCGCTTGGCAGCGTCGATCTCTTTGCGCTTATAAGTTTCGATTTCGGTGAGGATGTCGGCCATGGATCACGCATGCGACACGGCAGCGAGGCGGTCGAGTCTTTTCTTGGCCTCGCCGGAATCGATGGAATGCTGCGCCAGTGCCACGGCGTCCTTCAAATTGGTAGCTTTACCCGCGACTATCAATGCCGCGCCGGCATTTATCACCGACACATCGCGATGCGGGCTCTTTGCGCCTTTGAGCACGGCGAGCAGCGCGGCTGCGTTGGCTTCCGGATCGCTGCCGCGCAGATCTTCTGGCTTACAGCGAGCAAGACCCACATCCTCGGGGGCGATCTCGAATACGCGCACCTTTCCATTCTCCAGTGCTGCAACGCTGGTGCGCCCACAGATGGTGATTTCGTCAAGCCCGTCGGAGCCGTGCACAACCCAGGCGCTTTCAGATCCCAGGTTTTTTAGTACTTCCGCCAGCGGTTCCACCCATTGTCTGGAGAAGACGCCGAGCATCTGCCGCTTCACGCCGGCAGGGTTGGACAGCGGGCCAAGCAGGTTGAAGATGGTGCGCGTGCCGAGTTCCACGCGGGTCGCCGCAACATTCTTCATTGCGGGATGATGCGCGGGCGCGAACATGAATCCGATACCGGCCTCACGGATACAGCGCGACACCTGTTCAGGCGTCAGCTCGATCTTCACCCCGAGCGCCACCAGCACGTCGGCTGCGCCGGAACGTGAGGAGAGGGCGCGATTGCCATGCTTGGCGACCGGCACGCCGGCGCCCGCAACGATCAGCGCTGCTAAGGTGGAGATGTTGTAGGTGCCCGACGCATCGCCGCCGGTGCCGACCACATCGATCGCGCCGGCTGGCGCTTCCACGCGCAGCATTTTCGCGCGCATCGTGCTCACCGCGCCGGTGAGCTCGTCGATGGTCTCGCCGCGCACGCGCAGCGCCATCAACAGGCCGCCCATCTGCGATGGCGTCGCCGCGCCGGACATCATCAGATCGAAAGCTTTGGCGGCTTCATCGCGGCTTAAGGTAGCGCCGGTCGCCACCTTACGGATAAGCGCCTTGAAATCGTCGATCACATCCGCTCCCTCAATGTCCCAGTTTGCGCGTCGCGTTCTTGCCGCGTCCTTGCTTCGCATTCCAGTCGGCGGTGAGCTCCAGAAAATTCCGCAAAATCAGATGACCGTGTTCCGAAGCGATGCTCTCGGGATGAAACTGCACGCCGTGCACCGGAAGTTTGGTGTGTGCCAGTCCCATGACCAGTCCGTCGTCGGTTTCGGCGGTGACGGAAAGCTCCTGCGGCATGCTTTTACGGTCCACGACGAGCGAGTGATAGCGCGTTGCCTTGAACGGTCCGTTGATGCCGCGAAACACGCCTTGGCCTTTGTGCTTCACCTCGGACAATTTGCCATGCACCGGCACCGGCGCGCGCACCACGTCGCCGCCGAAAACCTGGCCGATGGCCTGATGACCCAGGCAAACGCCGAAGATCGGAATGGTGGGCGCCGCTTGCTTGATCAGATCGAGGCAGATGCCCGCATCGTTCGGCGTGCAGGGACCGGGCGAGAGCACGATCGCCTCCGGCTCCGCGGCGAGCACGTCCTTGACCGCGATCTTGTCATTGCGATGCACGGCCACGTCAGCTCCCAGCCCGCCCAGGTAATGGAACAGGTTGAAGGTGAAGCTGTCGTAATTATCGATCAGCAGGATCATGGCCGGCCGTTTTGTTGCGTGCTCAGGGTCTTAGACGCCACCCCCCAAGGGGTCAAGGCGGCGAGACGGTCATGCTTTATGGATCGGATCGATCCATTTGACCTCTTGCGGCGGCTCGGCCGGCGCGATGTCGAGATTCACCACGACCGCTTCGTTATCGCTGCGCACCACGACGCATTCGAGCGGCTCGCTCGGGCTGGCATTGATCTCCTGATGCGGCACATAAGGCGGCACGAAGATGAAATCGCCGGGGCCGGCCTCGGCGGTGAATTCCAGCCGCTCCCCCCAGCGCATTCGTGCTTTGCCGCGCACGACGTAGATGATGCTTTCGAGCTCGCCGTGATGATGCGCGCCGGTCTTCGCATTGGGCTCAATCGCGACGCTGCCGGCCCAAAGCTTTTGCGCACCCGCGCGTGCAAGGTCGATTGCCGCCTTGCGGTGCATTCCAGGCGTCTGCGCGGTATTGGGGTCGAGCGAGTGAGCGGGGATCACCCGGACGCCGTCATGCTTCCATCTGGCAGAGGGATTACGTCCCATGGATTCCTCGATTGTTGATACTCGCCGTCAAACCGAAATCTGTTGTTCCGCCAAATAGTGATCCAGGCTGGCGGAAGCCTGCTGGGGATCTGCCAGCGCGACATAGGCGTCGGGGCGGATCAGGTAAAGCGCATCCTTGGCGAAGCCGGCGGCAGCATGTTTGTCGTGCCAGGCATATTGATGCAACGGGATATCGTGGCTATCGCACCACGCTAAAACATCCTCCCTCGCCGTACCATAGATATGAATCTGCCACCGCGGCTCGCGCAAGCTATCGAAATTATCGGCGCCGGGAACGGGAGCCCAAGGCAGGCGATCGCCGCCTTTTACGCTTCCGGCGGCGCCCCGGCTGAGCGGGCTGTCGCGATATTCTATCGTCGCCTGAGATATGGCCCTGAACATGAATTTGCGCGCGGCAGCAAACTTAAACAGCGTCGGCAGCACGGCCGGGACAAGTCGGGTGCGGACAAAATCAGCGATGCGTCCCTCCGCGGTGGCGAGGATGAAAGCTCTGTCCGTGGTCGCCACCAGCTTGCGGGCAAACGGCATACGCTCAACCTCATAAGTTTCAAGCAGCCTATCGGCGGCCTTGCCGGCGATCACCGCGCTCAGCTTCCAGGCCAAGTTGATGGCGTCGCCAACACCGGTATTCATACCCTGGCCGCCCGCCGGACTATGGATGTGAGCGGCATCGCCCAGAAGAAAGACGCGGCGATCACGGAAGTGGTCCGTTACGCGGTGATGCACATGGTACGTGGAAAACCAATTCACCTTGGCGACCGCGAGTTTCATGTTCCGGATGGCACGATCACTGACATCGGCGAATTTGAGTTGGTCCCCATGTTCGCGCTCGTCGCGTACTGTGCCAACCAGCCGAGCCTTCCCCTGGCCTTTCATCGGAAAGACGGCGAGGAAATCCGCCTCGTCCAGATCGACATGCAGTTCACCATCCATTGCCGGACCAGAGGCCTCGACGTCGGCGACATAAAAGATGTGCTGATAGGTGCCGCCGGGAAAACCAGTGCCCATCGCCTGGCGGACTGTCGAGCGGGCGCCGTCGCAGCCGGCAAGGTAACGCGTTGCGACGGTCTCAAGTTGACCTGAGAGATCACGCAGTTCAGCCACGACGCCATCGCGGTCCTGACGATAAGACACAAGTTCCGTCGTCCGCTCGACGGCTAGGCCCATCTTCTCCAGCCGCTCTATCAGCAGCCGTTCATGCTGGTCCTGCGGAAAAATGAAGGGGCCGTATGGCGTGATGTCTCCGGCGAAGTCCGCGAAAGAGACGCGGGTCTGCCGCTTGCCTTTCACCCAGAGATTGACGCCCGGTACTTTGTGGCCTTGATCGAGAACCTCATCGGTCAAATCGAGCTGGCGGTAAAGCTCCAGTGTCCGGGCTTGAATGGCGAGTGCGCGGGAGGTCGTTCCGGGCGCATCGGTTTTGTCGACGATGCGGACCTTGACCCCTAATGAAGTTAGCCACAACGCCAATACCACTCCGGTGGGACCCGCGCCCACGATCAACACGTCGGTTTGCGCCATGGCGGCTACTCCGTCCGCGTGAATTGATTGGAGGAGCGCATTGCAGGTAGCTCAATATTCGGCGAAGCGTTACTGCCCCCGTTTGGCGCTGCTGGCGAAACGCCGCGCTTCCTCAGCCGCGCGGAACAGCGCCTTGGCCTTGTTGACGCATTCTTGCTGCTCGGCCTCGGGATTGGAGTCGGCGACGATGCCGGCACCGGCCTGCACATACATCACGCCGTCCTTCACCAAGGCGGTACGCAGCACGATGCAGGTATCCATCTCGCCCGCGGCGGAGAAATAACCGACCGCGCCGGCATAAAGCCCGCGCTTTTCCTTCTCGAGTTCGTCGATGATTTCCATCGCGCGCACTTTCGGCGCGCCGGAGACCGTGCCCGCGGGAAATCCCCCAGCGAGTGCATCGATGGCGTCGTATTTGTTCCCGAGCCGGCCTTCGACATTGGAGACGATATGCATCACGTGGCTGTAGCGCTCGACGAAGAACTGATCCGTGACCTTCACGGTGCCGATCTCGGCGACGCGGCCCACGTCATTTCGGCCGAGATCGAGCAGCATGAGATGTTCCGCGCGCTCCTTCGGATCGGCAAGGAGTTCGTCCTCCAGCGCCTTGTCCTCGTGCGGGCTCGCGCCACGCGGCCGCGTGCCGGCGATCGGGCGGATAGTGACTTTCCCGTCCTCCACCTTCACCAAGATTTCCGGGCTCGAACCGGTAAGCGCGAAATCACCAAGGTCGATGAAATAGAGATAAGGCGACGGATTGACCCGGCGCAGCGCGCGGTAGAGCGAAAAGGGCGGCAGTGCGTAGGGCGCTTCGAAGCGCTGCGCCAGCACGACCTGGAACACGTCGCCTGCGGCAATGTATTCCTTTGCCTTCAGCACCATCTGGCGATACTCGGCGGCAGGCGTGTTGGAAACCGGTGCCGTTGTCAGCGGACCCGTGTCAGCCTGGGCGGCTTCCTTATCGAGCGGACGGTCAAGCGCGTCGACGATTTGCGCCAGGCGCTCTTGTGCACGCGCCAGCGCCGCCTGGGCGGCGATACCGTGTTCAGGACGCACCGGCGTCACAACGGTAAGCGTGTCCTCCACCGCGTCGAAGATGATCACCAGCGTCGGACGAATGAGCACAGCATCCGGAATCCCGATCGGGTCCGGATTAGGCGGCGGCAATTCCTCCATTAGCCGCACCATGTCATAGCCCAGATAGCCAAAGACCCCGGCCGCCATCGGCGGTAGCTTTTCCGGCAGGCTGATGCGGCTTTCCTTCAGCAATGCGCGCAAGGCCTGCAGCGGTGGCTGCGGGCAGGGCGAGAAGCCATCAGGCTTATTGCGAGCGGCACGATTGATCTCGGCCTTGGCGCCTTGCGTGCGCCACACGAGATCCGGTTCAAGCCCGATAATGGAATAGCGGCCGCGGGTGTCGCCGCCTTCCACCGATTCCAACAGGAAGCTCATTGGCTTGCCGCCGGCGATCTTGATGAAGGCAGAAACTGGTGTTTCCAGGTCGGCTACCAACGTGGTCCAGACCACCTGCGCTTCGCCGCGTGCGTAGCGCTCGGCGAATTCCTCTGCCGATGGTTCGATCTGCATCGGAACGCTCAGTTCGTGCTGCCGCCGCCGGTGACCTGATTCAAGGCGCTGGGGTTAATGGTGACACCGACATCACGCTCCAGTTGCTCCGCATAGCCGGCCAGCAATTCGTCGGCAAGCGCACGGCGCAATTCATCGGAAATGCGCTTGGCATCGGAGGAATTCATATCCAGTTCTGGCGTTTTTAGGTCCTGGACCCGGAACACCACACGCTGCGTTGCCTGCACACCCTCGGCGGAGCCGGCCGCGCCCTTGGGCGTTCGGAAGATGGCGTCGATCGTCAGAGCAGAAAGATCTTCCGTCGGGTCGCCGCGCTTGACGCCGGAGGCAGTTTCCACCTTGAGCTCGTCTTCCGCGCCAATGTCCTTCAACGAACCGCCCGTCTTCAGCTTCTCGATCATGGCGTCGGCCTTGGTCTTCAGTCGCTTCGCGATCTCGTCATTGATGTAGCGTATCTCGATCTCGGCCTTCACCTCATCCAGGCTGTGCTCGCGCGCCGGCGTGATGCCGACGACGTCGTACCAGATATAGCCATTTTCATGCTGCAGCGGATCGTTCTCAACACCGACATCCGTGGCGAAAATCGCCGGCCCGAGCTCCCTTGGCTTTGGCAAGTCGGAAACCGGAACGCCTTCGGGCGTGCGGCCATTGCGGTCGATGGCCTCGATTGTGCGGCTGGCGACTCTCAGCTTTTCGGCTGCCTCAGCCAGCGTCTCGCCGCCGGCGCGCGCGTCTTCCAGCTTGTCGCGCAGGCCGGAAACCTGCGCCTTGGCCTGTTCCAGCGCCATGTCGTGTTTGATCTCATCGGCGACTTGTTCATAGGTCCGGGTCGCGCCCGGCTGGATCTTCAGCACGCGCACGAGCGCGGTGCCGAAGCGCCCCTTGATCGGGGCGCTGACTTCGCCTTCCTTGAGCGCGAAGGCGGCGTCCGCCACCGCTTGGTCGATCATGCCGGACTTCGGGATAGTGCCGAGGTCGATGTCGGATTCCTTTAGCCCGCGTTCCTGGGCCACGGCTTCAAACGCCGTGCCTTGCGCGATTTTCTCAGACGCCGCCTTTGCCTCGTCGCCATCCGGGAACACCATCTGCTGGATATGACGCTGCTCCGGCGTGCTGTAGCGCGCCTTCCGTTCCTCGAAAATGCGTCGGGCGTCGACGTCGCTGATCGTCTCCCACTTTGCGATCTCGGCGGGTGTGACGACAACAAGGACGGCCTTGCGATATTCCGGCGCGCGGAATTGCCCTTTGTGCTCCTCGAAGTATTTCGTCAGTTCGTCAGGGGACGGCGGGGTGATAGCGCCGGCATGCGAGCGGTCGAGCACAACATATTCGATCGCGCGTTCTTCGTTGTTGTAGCGATAGTCGGCCTCCACCGCCGCCTTCGGCACCGAGAGTTCGCTCGCCACCGTGTCGACAATCTGTCGGCGCAGAATCTGCTTGCGATGCTCCGCAACATAACGCGACTCGCTAAAGCCAGCTTGGCGGATGATCGCCTCGAACCGCGCGCGATCGAAACCGCCGGTGAACCCGCGGAAGGCCGGATCGTTCATGATCGAATTGGCCACGTCCGCATCGGAAATGTTCAGTCCCATTTGCCGGGCACGCTCGTCGAGTGCGGCTTCCGCGATCAATTGGCCGAGCACCTGGCGGTCGAAGCCGATGGCGCGCGCCTGATCCATAGAGACGGGGCGCCCGACCTCGCGGCTGAGTTGCTGCAGCCGGTCGTTGTAAATCGTGCGGAACTGCTCGATGCCGATTTCGGTATTCCCCACCTTGGCGAGCGCTGAGCGGCCGAAGCCGCGGAAAACGTCGCCGATCCCCCAGATAGCGAAGCTGAGCGCGAGCAAGCCTAGCACCACGGTCATGATGGCTTTGCCGACACGACCGGTGGAGGCGTTCTTGATACCTCTAAGCATGGGGCCTGTGCATGGTTGGGATTGCGCGGGCGCCGACGCCGTCAGCGCCGCAAGGTCTTATCATAAAGATCGCCTTGCGCCGCCGCAAGATTTTGCCGCCGCCGCAACATTACCGCATGGCAAGGTTCGGGCTCTGGCGTGGGCAGGCCCGGTCTGCTACCCGCACCGTGGGAAGAAGGAAAAATCCGAGGATATGGGGATGGCGAATACGCCGCGGCCGCTGGTGGCGGGCAATTGGAAAATGAATGGGCTGCGCAGTTCGCTTACCGAGCTCAAGGCTATTGTGCAGGGAGGCCGCGACCTCGCAGGCAAAGTCGACTTGA
The DNA here is from genome assembly GCA_034668865.1 of Alphaproteobacteria bacterium. Lineage (GTDB taxonomy): Bacteria > Pseudomonadota > Alphaproteobacteria > Rhizobiales > Xanthobacteraceae > CANKHA01. Next base: position 1,383 of record JAXDOO010000179.1, on the reverse strand, counting down.
TGGTGTGCCCGCCGGCACCACTGCTGAAGGAATTTGCCGCGGCTGCCGCAGGTTCGACGGTAACCATCGGCGCGCAGGACTGCCATCCGGAGCCGTCGGGTGCCTTCACCGGCGACATTTCCGCTGAAATGCTGGCGGATGCGGGCGCCGCCGCCGTGATCATCGGTCATTCCGAACGCCGCACGCTACATGGCGAGGAGGACGAACTGGTGCGGCTCAAGGCGCTGGCCGCGCACCGCGCCGGCCTGGCCGCCATCGTCTGCGTCGGCGAAACCAAGGCGCAGCGCGAGGCGAAAGAAACCATCCCGGTGGTGCGTGAGCAGATTGATGGTTCCCTTCCGGAACAGGCCACAGCGAGCAACCTGATCCTCGCCTATGAGCCGGTCTGGGCTATCGGCACCGGGCTCACGCCGCGGCCGTCGGATGTCGCGGAGGTGCATAGTTTTCTGCGCGAGCGGCTGGCCCGCCGCTATGGGGCCGAGGGGCAGCGCATCCGGATCCTCTATGGCGGTTCGGTGAAGCCTTCCAATGCGCGCGAACTGATGGCCGTCGGCAATGTCAATGGTGCCCTAGTCGGCGGCGCCAGCCTGAAAGCCTCCGAATTCCTGGCCATAGCGGCAGCCTGCGGCTGAACATTAGCGTTCGATCGGTTCCACTTTTCGGGATCATGCGCCGGGGTGGAATTATCGCCGGGGATCGTGTAGAGACCGCCCCGACTTCCCATATGGCGATTATCGCCCCGCGCGGCCCGAGGGCCAGCGCCGCTTTTGATTGGACCGGCTAATGCAGACCGTAATCATTGTCATTCATCTCATGGTGGTGCTCGCCATGATCGGCGTCGTCCTGCTGCAAAAATCTGAAGGGGGCGGGCTTGGCATGGGCGGCGGTGGCGGTTTTCTGTCCAGCCGCGGCACTGCCAATGTGCTCACCCGCACGACCGCAATCCTGGCCGCGGTATTCTTTTCCACCAGCCTCATCCTATCTATTCTGGCCGGCGTTGAGCGTAGGCCCACGTCGATTTTTGGGGGCTCGGGCGGCGCCCCCGCGGGTCAGCAGCAGCCGGGCAGCACCGCCCCGGCGCCGCCCGGAGGCAGCCTGCTCGACCAGTTCCAGGGCCAGCCGGCGCAGCCCTCCACGCCGCAAGCTCCGCGCTCTCAGTAAGCGGGCCGCTCGACAACTCTGGATAAGTGGGCCGACGGCTTGGCCCCACTCTTAACGTAATGCTTGAGGAGACTGGCGAACCATGAGGATTAGGCGACAGCAATGGTCCGTTTGCGGCCTCGGCCGCCGTACCCTTGCCGCCAATAAACTCTCGTCGAATCGATTTGGCCGGGCTAAAGCTTGAGCCCCATGGCGCGGTACATCTTCATCACCGGCGGCGTG
>JAXDOO010000178.1:0-3603 GCA_034668865.1 Alphaproteobacteria bacterium | reverse complement strand
CTTGGCGCCCATCACCACCACGATGAGGCGCATGCCGTTCTGCTGGGCGGAAGCGACCAGGCCGTAACCGGCTTCCTTGGTGAAGCCGGTTTTCATTCCGTCGGCGCCCCAGGCCAGCAGCGGATTGCGGTTGAACTGGCGGATCCTGTTGTAGGTGAATTCGCGCTCGCCATAGATTTTATAGAAATCTGGATAGCTGCGAATGATGTGCTGCGCGAGCTTGCCGAGCTCGCGCGCCGTCACTTTCAACCCCGGATTATGTAATCCGGTCGAATTGGTGAAGGTGGATTTGGTCAGCCCGATCTCGCGCGCGCGATTGGTCAGCTTGACGCCGAAGGCCATCTCGTTGCCCGCCAGAGCCTCCGCGATCGCAATGCAGGCATCGTTGCCCGACTGAACGATGATGCCACGCAAAAGGTCGCGGACTTTCACTCGGCCATTGATCGGCGCGAACATGCTCGAAGTACGGGAAGGCGCCCCGCCCGTTCGCCAGGCGTTCTCGCTGATGATGACTTCATCCTCGAGGGTGATGTTGCCTTGCTGCAGCTCGTTGAACACGAACTCCGCGGTCATCAACTTGGCCAGGGAAGCGGGATAAACCAGTTCGTCGGCGGTACGTTCGTATAGGACGCTGCCGCTTTCTGCCTCGATCAGGATCGCGTGCGGGACGCTGGTCTGGAAATTGTCGTCCTTCTTCTGTGCGGCGGCCGGGCCGGCGACGAGAAGGCTTAGGGCAGCTGTCCAAAGAAAATGCTTAAGCATCGCCCCTCCTTCGAGGCCGCTCGTTCAAGCCGAATTCCCCAACGATGTGAGTGCGTCGGTACTAATAAAGGCCGCGACCGCTCAAAAATGCAGCGGGAGCATCATAGCGCGCCGGGGCGAAGGCGGAAACAGGCGAGGCCATCGGCTTATCGATGTCCGCTCCGGAAGGAGTTCGGTATCCGGCGTTGGCCGGAGGCAAGGCCATGGCCTCAACCCTGACGGCCCGGTTCATCTCGGCACGGCCGAGCGCCGGCGGCGTGCGCTCACTGGCCCGGAGCGAAGCCTGGGCGGAAATTTCCGGCAAATTGGGCGAACGTTCAGTGTACTCCGCGACCGCAGGTTTCTGTTCCGGCAGGAAGGGCTTTGCTGCGGCGACTCTGACAGCCGACGGCGCGGGCGCGGCTTCGCCTTCACGTAGCGTCGCAACAAGCTGGCGGTCGTCGGAACCTTCCAACGGCGCGCGAGCGACATATTCGACGCGAACCCTGCCAAGACCCTTGTCATGGAAACCAAGCAGCTTCGCTGCTCTCACCGAAAGGTCAATGACACGGTTGGCCGCATAGGGCCCGCGATCGTTCACGCGCACCACGATTGATTTCTGGTTGGCGAGGTTGGTCACCCGCACATAGCTCGGCATCGGCAACGTCGGGTGCGCGGCGGAGATCGAATGCATGTCGTAGACTTCGCCATTCGCCGTCAGGCGGCCGTGGAAATCGTCGCCGTACCAGGACGCGATGCCTTCAGCGCGGTAATTGATGTTCTCTTCCGGCATATAAGTGCGGCCGGCGACTACATAAGGCTTGCCGACGCGATAGGTACCGCCGCCCTTTGGCACCGGATCACCAGCGTTGACCACGCGCGGACTGGCGGAGACGCCGTATCTCGGATCGACGTTGTTCGCGCAATTCGCCAACGCCAGGCAAACGATAATTGCCACACCAGCGCGCGCAATCTGCGCCAAAGCCCCCGCGTGCTCCCCTCGCCCCATTCCACCCCCGTATGCCCGCACTTGAGTACCGCAGGCGCGGCTTGGGCGCTCGTAATGGCCGCCCAAGATTTTCGATCGCTGAATCACTAGCAACCGGCAGCATTAACCAAACACAATACCGCCACCTTAACGCGGCGGAAATGCGGCGGCTTTTGATGTGGTAAATGCTTCGTTGCGGAAAATGCTTTCGGCTGCCGCGGCACGGCAGCCGAAAGACATTTCGAAGCTTCTCCCGACGATCAGACCGAAGGAATGATCTTAAAGAACGGGAACCAGGTTCCGAGCAAGGTCTGCGGCCAGGGCACCGCCATGAACTTGTCGAAGGCGACGACGATGAATATGACGACCGCCACTGCATAAGTGAGCACCAGCGGCCACGGCTCCGGACCTTCTATCCGCATGAAGATGATGACGAAGAAGAAAGCCGTCGGAATCAGCCCGATGGTTGCCATCGAAGCCATGAAGCAGATCAAATAGGTAAAGAAGATCGCGCCGCGCTTGGCGATCGTGCCGACGGAAAGATGCGCGGTGTCGGAGGTCATATCCATGTGGATCTTCTTTTCCACCTGATGCTGGGTTTGATCCGCGAGGCTTTCGGCTGACACATCATCCGGTTTGCGGCACATGTCGTTGAAGAGGCTCAGCGACGCGGCGAAGAGGCCGACGAAACCGACGATCACCGGCACGATCTGCGCCTTGAAGCCCCAACCCGCAGCTGTGATCAACCCGCTGATGATCACGCAGATCACGAAAACCGTGAATAACTGCGAGGAACGGAACTGCGGCGCGCCGAAGCCGCCGAGCATTTTGCGCAGCCCACCATGGATGCGCACGTCCTGCAGCAATGGGCGCACAAGCCCAAAGAAAGCCATCAGGAACAGGATCGCCACCACCGGCCGCGCGAACCAGCTCACGCCATAGCGCTCAATCGAAATGAACAGATAACGTTCGATGGTGTCGCCCAGCACCACGCCGAGAATGAGCGGTGGGCGCGGCCATCTGAACTGTTTCATCAGCCAGCCGACGAGGCCGAAGAACAACAGGCTGTAAAGGTCGCCCCAGTCGCGCGAGGCTTCGAAGGCGCCGATATAGACGATGCTGAGCACCGCCGGCAGGATCAGCGTATAGCGCAGCGTCGCCTGCTTCGCGATTTGCGGGCTGATGGCATAGCACATGCCGGCGCCGAGAATATTGGCCAGTCCCACCGACCACACCATCGAATAGGTGATCGGAAGGTTCTTGCTCAGCATGTCGGGCCCGGGCACGAGGCCGTGCATCAGGAAGGCGCCGAGCAGGATCGCCATGCCGGCGCTTCCCGGCACGCCGAAGGCGATGGTCGGAACCAGCGAGCCGCCTTCCTTGGCGTTGTTGGAGCTTTCCGATGCGATGACGCCGCGCACGTCGCCCTTGCCGAAGGTCTCGGAAGCGCCTTTTTCAGTTTTCAGTGCGTGGCCATAGGCTAGCCAGTCGATGACCGAACCACCAATGCCGGGAATGGAGCCGATGCCGCCGCCGATCCACGAGCAGCGTACGATCAGCCAGATATTGTCATAGCAATCCTTCACGCCCTGCCACTGCCCCTTATAGACGTTCTGCTTCTCGCCGCCAGTTGCGATGGCGAGACGCGTGATCAGCAGGTCGCAGAGCTCAGGCAGCGCGAAGATGCCGAGCAGCATCGGCGTCAGCGGCATGCCGTCCCAAAGATAAAGGCTGTTGAAGGTCCAGCGCAGCGTGCCGGTCTGCGGATCGGAACCGATCATCGCAAGCATAATGCCGGCGCAGCCCGCAGTCAGTCCGCGCAGCGGCGAGTTTCCGGACAGAATCGCCACCATGGAAATGCCGAGCACCGCAAA
>JAXDOO010000177.1:0-2829 GCA_034668865.1 Alphaproteobacteria bacterium | reverse complement strand
CTTGCCGGCAATGTCCCAGAGCGCGATCTCGATGACGCTGACGGCGGCACCCCACGGCTTAAAGCCGCCTCGCTGCCGGATTTTCAGCATCACGCGTTCCACGTCTGTGGGATCTTCACCCAGGAGCGCATCGCGGAACGCGATGATGTACGGCTTCAGAAACGTCTTCCACGTCTCCACCTGCGCATAACCGTCGAGGTTTTCATCCGTGACGATCCGCACGACGGGACTCTTGCCCAGGATCGCGCATTTCAGGTCGACGATCTTCACTTATGCGCTCAGTTCGACGGCGGCGCTGGGCTTGTCAGGACTGCTTGGCGAGCCAAGTCTCGTATTCAGCCTGAACTTCCGGCGCGAGGGGATAGTACTTTCTGAGATCGCCACCTTGCGACAGCCGAAGGCGCGAGAAGTCTTCCCATTCGGCATGTTTGCTGCCGACCTCAAGCAGCTTCGCCGCCATTGCGACCGGCACCACGACGACCCCGTCATCATCGGCAATGATGATGTCGCCCGGCATGACCAGGGCGTTTCCGCAGGCGACCGGCACGTTGACAGCGAACGGGATGATATTGGTTTGCGCGTGGTAGTTGGGAGTCACTCCTCGAAGCCATAATGCTACGCCCAGATCTTTGGCCTTGGCGTAGTCGCGGATGCAGCCGTCGACGACCACGCCTGCTCCGCCACGGCCCATGAAGTAGGTCAGCATCATCTCGCCGAAGATGCCGCTTCCCATGTCGCCCCGGGCATCCACGACGACGACGTCGCCGGGCTGAGTGTGATAGAGGACATGACGGTGCAGCTGCTTTTCGGGATTCTCGTATTCGTCCTCGCCATAAAGGTCCTCGCGCTTCGGCATGAACTGCAAGGTCAGCGCGGGCCCCGCAATGGCCTTCCCCGGCGTGTAGGGGACCGGCCCGCGGATATGGGCGTCACGGATCCCGAGCCGGCTCAACTCGGCGCTGGCAGTGGCGCTGCCGATCTGTCCTAGCGCTTCGACCAGGTCTTTTGGAGGACGTGAGATATCCGCTGTCTCGATCACCATCAGACCTCTTCACATTGCGAATGGCAGGCGAGTGGGGCTCGCAAGCAGGAGCTGCATTGCAGAATATAACTGAGTCGCCACCCTTGTTCCTCTAAGCTACAGGTGACTGCTGACGAGGTAAACATGCGCTTGCACGGCGGCAAGGTACCGCGGCGAGGAAGAATCGATACGCGCGCTAACGTCGTGCTCGCTCGACCTTTCCATGTGCCCCGTTCGCAAGGCAACGCGATGACGGCTTGTGGCGTCCGCGAGGTGCCAGGCCGCTCGGTAGATGTCCGCTTTGGAGCAGCGGTGGCACTGCGCGTTTTGGCTGAGATGGGCGCATTGCGGCCGCGACCGGAATTGGCCGAAAGCCGCCGGTCCGCTTTGAGCAGCTAAGGCGCAGAACCGGACATTCGCCTCCGTCATATGGTCGTCCGAGTTTGGCCCACGCGTTAGCGCTCGGACTAGGGGTAGAAAAGATCAAGACGATCGGGGATGCCTATATGGCTGCTGCCGGTCTGCCCGAGCCGCGGCTCTGTTAGCGGTGGCACGCCGGTACTCAAGCCCACGATCGGCGGCTGCTTTGGCGAGCCCATGATCGACGCCCTGCAGGAACTCGCGCTCATTGTCTGGGCGAAGGCCAGGACCTTGCTGAGGCCCGGCGGCGGGCTGCAAACCGGCGTATTCGGATCCTACGCGGGTCACCTCTGGAGCAACCCGAACCGCAGCAGAACCAGTTTTGAACCGGCTTCCGACACAAACGTTTTCCGTCTGCTGTCGATGCACGCCCGGCAAGGAGGATACAACATGGGCCTATTTTCGAAGAGCATCAGGACGCTGGATGACCTGTTCGTGCATACACTGCAGGACATCTACTACGCTGAAAACCAGATCACGAAGGCGCTGCCGAAGATGATCAGCAAGGCAACGGACCCGCAGCTGAAGCAGGGCTTTGCGGAGACGCAGAACCAGATTAAACGCCTGGAGCAGGTGTTCAAAATGCACGGCCATTCGCCGCAGGGCGTGGACTGCCCGGCGATCGACGGCATCATCAAGGAAGCAAACGAGGTGGCGGGCGACGTCGCGGACAAGGAAGTGCTCGATGCCGCGCTGCTTGCTTCTGCGCAGGCTGTCGAGCACTACGAGATTACCCGCTACGGCACGCTGATCGCCTGGGCCGAACAACTCGGACGGAGTAATTGCGCGAGCGTGCTCCAGCAGAACCTCGATGAGGAGAAGGCGACCGACAAGAAGCTGACGGCCATTGCGGAAAGCAAGGTGAACCGGAAGGCCGCCTGACTTCGTAGGACCCGCTTTGCATCATCGCGAAATGTCAGTCGGCGGGCCGAACGCAAGGAGCTTTGGAGCTTCTCATTGGCGTCGCTGTTCCGTTTAACCAAACCAGGAGCAATGAGATGAATCGCGGATTCCCCTCCATGACGGCCCTACTAGGGCTATTGGCGGTCGTCGGCTATCAGAACCGGGACAAGCTCGCGGAAATCCTTGGCGGGCAAGGTAATCAAGGTGCGCCAGGCCCAGGCGGTCAACAGGGTGGCTTGGGCCAAGTGCTTCGTGGCGTTGCCGGCAAGGGCGGCGTCGGCAGCCTGTTGGGCGGTGGACTCGGCGAACTCCTCGAACGGTTCAAGCAGAACGGTCAAGGCGATGTAGCGGACTCCTGGGTCGCACGTGGACCCAACAAAGAAGTGGCCCCGCACCAGTTGGAGCAGGCCATTGGAGCAGACGTGGTTGCCACCTTGTCGAAACAGACCGGGCTGTCGCGCGAGGAGATCCTTGCGAGATTATCC
>JAXDOO010000176.1:0-11364 GCA_034668865.1 Alphaproteobacteria bacterium | reverse complement strand
CGCGCACCGCGGCCCATCAGCATCACAATCTTCTGCCCCTTGGTGAGCAGTGCGATTGCCTTGTCGACGCTTTCCCTGGCAGGACGCGCCGGCGGCGGCGGCGCAAAGCGCGCCATGTCCGGCCACTCCGGCTCCTTCTCCAGCTTCGATTCCTGCAACCCGGCGTCGAGACAGATGTACACCGGTCCCTGAGGCGCGGTCTGTGTCAGGATGTAGCCGCGTGTCATTCCCTCGACGATGGCCTGGGGCGAGGAGGGCAGGTCATCCCACTTCGTCATCGAGCGCACCCAGTGGCCCTGGTCGCGGGTGGTATGAATCCAGTCGATCCACGGGCGGCGCTGCGTATTGTCGAGCGGCCCAGTGGCTCCGATCACGATCATCGGCACGCGGTCGCACCAGGCGTTGTACATGCTCATCAGGCCATGCATGAGGCCGACATTGCTGTGCAGCGCGCAAGCCATCGGCTCGCCGGTGACTTTGGACCAGCCATGCGCGACGGCCACCGCGTGGTCCTCGTGCAGGCAGAGGATCATGCCCGGATTTTTGTTGCCGAGATGATTGACGACGCTGTCGTGGAATCCGCGATAGCTCGCCCCCGGCGTAAGGCTCATATAGGGGATGCCAAAACGCCGCAGCATCTGGGCCGCAACGTCGCTGCCCCAGGCGACCTTCTCGTCGGGTTGCCCTTCAGGCTTATCCAGTTTCATTTAACTCTGCCTCCCGGAACCGACTGCTGCGTTTTTGACTCGCAAAACAGCGCGTTTTCGAACAATGATCGCCGCCCGGCGCCGGCGGCAAGTATTCCGGCGCCTATCAAGACCGCCTGATGAATTTTCGCAAGAGCGGCGCAAAGTAAAGGAGGGTCGAATGATCCACAACCTGCGTATTTTGGGCATCGGCGCTGGGGTTTTCATGGCCGGCATGCTGGTTGCCGCCGGCCTCAATCCCGCCTCGGCCCAGAAGTCGGTGGAAGACTTCTACAAGGGCAAAAACATCGATCTTATTATCGGTTATTCCCCCGGCGGCGGTTACGACCTTTTTGCGCGCCTGGTTGGCCAGCACCTCGGCAGACATATTCCGGGCAATCCGAACATCGTCCCGCGCAATATGCCAGGAGCCGGCAGCCGTACCGCGGTCGCATGGATTTCCAGTGTCGCTCCGAAGGATGGAACGGTTCTGGCGACCGCCGACCAGTCGCTGTCGGTCGCGCAGGCCATGGGCGACAAAGCCCTGACCGACATGAAGATCGACACGTCGAAGCTGATCTATATCGGCAATCCGAGCGCGGATAACAACACGACCTCGATGTGGCACACCTCGAAAGTGAAGACCATCGAGGACGCCATGAAGTACGAAGCGCCGATGGGCGCCACCGGCGGCAGCACGTCCTCACAATATCCCCGCGCGATGAACGCTCTCCTCGGCACCAAGTTCAAGATCATCCTCGGCTATCCCGGCGGCAACGACATCAACCTCGCGATGGAGCGTGGCGAGGTCGAGGGTCGGGGCTCGAACGCCTGGGCGTCGTGGAAGTCGACCCGGATGGACTGGATCAAGGATAAGAAGGTCAACATTATCGTCCAGGTCGGCCTGACCAAGGCGCCCGACCTGCCCGACGTCCCCTTGATGATGGACCTCGCCAAAAATCCCGAGGACAAGGCCGTGCTGAAGCTGCTGTCGGCTTCAACCACCATCGGGCGCCCGCTGTTCACCAGCCCCGGCGTTCCGGAAGAACGCGTGAAGGCATTGCGCGACGCGTTTGAGGCCACGATGAAAGATCCGGAATTTCTTGCCGACGCGCAGAAGCGCGGGTTCGACATTAATCCGGTGCCCGGCGAGGAACTGCAGAAGATTGTGGCCGACATTGTCGCGACGCCAAAATCAATTGCGGACCGGCTGCAGTCGATCATCGGGACGGAGTAACTTGGAATTACACCGTGAAGCGGCCGGGAGCGCGTAATCCGGCCGCTTTTTTTACGGCTGCACCCACCTGGCGATCGCGTCGCCGTGGTTGCGCAAGTAGTGGTTGAACCAGACCGAATAACGCTGCGGATGCGCGGCCTGGTCGGCCACAAGCTCTTCGAACGGAACCCATTTCCAGTCGCTGACTTCATCGGGATCCGGCGCAACGGCGCCGTCAATCCTGACATCGAACGTGCCGCCGAACACGTGCACGACTTCGTTTTCGATCAGATCGTTTGAAACGGCGGCGCGGTAATGTGCTGTGAACAGCGGCTGCAATTCGCAAAGCACACCCATTTCTTCGAACAGCCGCCGGCTTGCCGCGTCCTCGTTGCTTTCGTCAGGGCGCGGATGGCTGCAGCAGGCATTGGTCCACAGCCCTTCCGAGTGATATTTGCCGGGGGCGCGCCGCTGCAGCAGCATCATGCCGCGCGGGTTGCGCACCAGCGCCGAGACGGCGCGGTGTTGCAATCCGCGCCGGTGCGCGTCGAGCTTGGGGGCGGTGCCGAGCAGCACGTCGGCATCGTCCACCAGTAGGATCGTATCGTTATCGGTCGCGCCAAGAATGCGTACGCTGTTTTGCATGTAAAAGGCCTATCAGCCAAGAACGATGCGGTCGAGTCTGGCGCGGCAAGCCCGCCTGTGGTGAACTTAGCTGCACGGGAGAAGCCGCCATGAATTCCGCAACAAAATCGCTGGTGCAATCGCAGTTCGGCGCCAATGCCGAACGCTATGCCACAAGCCGCGTTCATGCGGAGGGCGAGAGCCTGTCGCGGCTGGTGGAGGCGGTGCAGCCGCGCGCGAATTGGGAAGCGATCGACATCGCCACCGGGCCCGGCCATACCGCCTTGGCTTTCGCGCCGAAGGTGAAGCATATCATCGCCTCCGACGTGACACCGGAAATGCTCAAGGTGGCACGGGGGCTCGCGGAAAAACGCGGGCTGACCAATGTCAGCTTCGCAGAGATGCCGGCCGAAAAGCTGTCGTTTCCGGATGCCTCATTCGATCTCGTGACCTGCCGCACCGCTCCGCATCATTTCGCTGACGTGCCCGCCTTTGTCGCCGAAGTGGCACGCGTGCTGCGGCCCGGCGGCGTCTTTGGCCTCGTGGACAATATCTCGCCCGACGAGCCGACGGCAGCCAGGCTCCATAATGAATTCGAGAAGCTGCGTGACCCGAGTCACGGCCGTTGCCTGAGCGAAAGCGAGTGGCTCGATCTGATCACCCGCGCTGGGCTGACCGTGCGGCACCGCGAAATCCTGACCAAGAATATCGAACTCGAGGGCTGGGCTGGACGGATGCAGGCATCGGCGGAGAGAAAGGAAAAGCTGCGCGCGATCTTGCGCGATGCATCGGGCGGGCTGGGTGATTTCCTCCAGCCGAAAGAGCTTCCCGGCGATATCGGTTTCGTGCTGATGGAAACGCTGATCGTGGCGGAGAAGCCGTGCTGATCTAGCGCGTTATAGCTCTCTCCCGAGCGCGCGATCGAGCGAATAGGGTCCACCGCCGCGTAGCGCAATTGCGAAACACAATGCGCCAACCAGCAGAGGGTAGCCCCAGCCGCCACCGGGATTAACCACAACATATCCATTGGGAAAGACGGTGTAGGTGATCACGGCGAATTCGATTGCCAGCGAAGCGGCCATGAACCGCGTGAATAGCCCCAGTGCAATGCACACCGCTGCGACTGTTTCATTGAACCAGATCAGGTAAGCAACATCGTACGGGATTCCGCGCCGCTGCATGCTGCCCACGGCGAACGCGGCTATCGAACCTTCCATCAGTTTGCGAACGCCGTGTGTCAGGATGGTTCCGCCAACCGCAATGCGCACGAGTGGCCAGCTAAGGTTGCGCACCCAGGCATAGAGCGGCTCCAGTTTTCCGATGAGCAGCTTGGGCTCGCCGGGCGGCGTAATTGGATAGGGTCCGAGCGGGGCACTGCGGTACACCACGACCAGCCCGGCGACGAGTACACAGAGCGACAGCCAGAGCGCTGCTGGGTTATAGGCCGGCCACTGTCCGGAAATGACCGCTGCCTTGGTTTGCGCGCACGGGCCGGTGAACAGAAACAGACAGTCCAGCGGGTGCGGAATCTTCATGTCCCTGCCGAGCGCTCGCATGGCGGCATCGTAAGAGGCCTCCCACCAGACGATGCTGACGAGGACCGCGATCAGGCCGACGATAACCAGCGCATGACCCAGCTTTCGATTATTCATCCGACTCCCCACTTAAAAAAACATAACAAGCCGATTTTAGCGGTAATTCGCGCCGACCGCCTCGGATACCGATGTGAATCCGTCCGCGCGCAGCAAGTCTGCGAGTTCGCGCTTGACGCGTGTCACCAGTCCCGGCCCCTGGAACACCATGGCGGAATAGAGCTGCACCAGCGAAGCGCCGGCCTTGATCTTGGCGTAAGCATCTGCGCCGCTGGCAACGCCGCCACAGCCGATGATCGGGATGCGGCTGCCAGCATATTTGTACATCGAGGCGAGGCAGGCGGTGGATTTCGGCATCAACGGCCTTCCCGATAATCCCCCCTCCGCGTTGCGATCGGCGCTGCGTAGATGCGGCGGCCGGTCGACCGTGGTGTTGCCGACGATCAGGCCATCGAGGCCCGTCTTGGTCACGACCTCGGCGATGTCGCGCAATTCTTGCTCGGCAAGATCGGGGCCGACCTTGGCTAGCACCGGCGGCAGCAGCGGCCCGTCGGGCGCGGCGCGGCTGCGCGCATCGAGCACGCGCATGACCAGTGCTTCCATCTCGGCGCGCGCCTGCAGCGCCCGCAGCCCGGGCGTATTCGGCGACGAGAGATTGACCGCAATGTAATCCGCAAGTCCGGCCACCGCTTCGACTCCGGTTACGTAGTCGGCCGCGGCGTCATTGCTGTCGCGATTCTTTCCTACATTGGCGCCGACAATACCCTTGCGTCCGGCGCGCCTGCGCTCGGCGAGACGTTCAGTGAAAGCGCCGAGTCCGCGGCTATTGAAACCGAAGCGGTTGATCACCGCTTGGTCCGCGTCCAAGCGGAACAGCCGCTTACCGCTGTTGCCCGGCTGTGGGCGCGGCGTCACGGTGCCAGCTTCGGCAAAGCCGAAGCCGAGCGCCAGCATGGCGTCGGGCACTTCCGCGTCCTTGTCGAAGCCGGCTGCAAGACCAATAGGGTTGGGAAAATCGAGTCCGAACACGCGTGTCGCGAGAATGGGGTCGTCCGGCTCGCTCCCGCCGCGCACGAGGCCGAGTTTCAGTGCGCCGATCGTCAGGCGATGCGCGCTTTCCGGCTCGATCCAGCGCAGCAGGGGCCGCGCCAAGGGGTACAGGTCCATGTTCGGGGCCATCTTGCTATGGCTGCTCAACTAGAGCAAATAAGCCTGCAGCGCCTGTTGGTTAGGGCAGCCACCATGGACAGCGTGGTTAACGCATGAGTCAAGCCGCACCGAAAGCGCCTCCACAGGGATCGCCATTCTGGCAGTTTTCCCTGGGCCTTTATCGTGCACCCGGCGTGGCTGATGCCTGCATCCTGTTGCAAGACGAGGCGGGGGTGGACGTCAACCTGCTGTTCTTTCTGTTGTGGAATGCATCGCTGAAGCGGCAATTCGAGTCCGCCGATGTCCATTCGGTGGACAGTTGCGTCGCGGGTTGGCGCAAGACCGCTGTGGTTCCCTTGCGCGAAATCCGACGTGGGCTGAAGTCCGCCACCGGATCGATCGAGCCGGGCGCAGCCGAACTTTTCCGCACCAAGGTTAAAGGGCTCGAGCTCGAAGCCGAGCGTCTGCAGCAGGAAACGCTGTTTGCGCTTTCGCAATCCGCCGATCTGGGCAGGGAAGTAGCTTCCGCTGATGCGGCGGCGCGCGCCAACATCGCGGCGTACCAAAAATATTCCACCCGCGAGTTTCCGAGACCTGCCGTCGACGCGATCATCGCCGCCTTCGCCGCAAAGCACGGCTGATGCCGGACAGGAAAACTTCCATGGCCACAAAGATACCCCAACGCCTGATCGTCGGCATCTCCGGCGCGTCAGGCGTCGTCTATGGCGTGCGCATGCTCGAGGTGCTGCGCAACACCAGTGTCGAGACGCATCTGATCATGAGCAAGGCGGCCGAGCTGACACTGGCCTACGAGATGGATATGAAGCCGAAGGATGTCCGCGTGCTCGCCTCGCATTTCCATGCGCAAGCCGATATCGGCGCCGCGATCTCCTCCGGCTCCTTCCCGACCATGGGCATGGTGATCGTGCCGTGTTCGGTCCGCTCCATGAGCGAAATCGCCGCCGGCACTACCGGAAGCCTGCTGTCGCGGGCGGCCGACGTCGTGCTGAAGGAGCGTCGCCGCCTGGTGCTGGCTTTCCGCGAGACGCCGATCCACGCCGGTCATCTGCGGACCATGACGCAGCTAACCGAGATGGGAGCTATCATCGCGCCCATCGTGCCCGCCTTTTACAATCGCCCAAAAACCCTGGACGACGTGATCAACCACACTGTTGGCCGGCTGCTCGACCTCTTCGGGGTGGAGACCAAGCTGGTCAAGCGCTGGAAAGGCGCGCCGGAAGAGTCCTAAGAACCTGCCACCGTGGCATTTTTGCCCCTATTCCGCCCCGCTTTGGCGCCCCGGTTCGGCGATTTCAGGGTTCTGGCTCCAGAATTAAGAATCTGGTCTTGAATGCGCCTTCATCTTAGGCGAATCCGGCTGGACTTCGTTTCCGCCCGGGGAGGGGTTCTGGATGTTCCTGCGCTTTGTCACCGCATGTGCCGTGCTTGCGATCGGGCTTGCCTGCTCGTTGGATCGCGCGGATGCGCAAGGATACCCGTATGTCTATCGCAACGTTCCTCAGGGGCCGCCGCCGCCTTATGAGATCGTGCCAGATATTGACGACGACGAAGGACCCGTCGTCATGGTCCCGGATACACGCCCCGGCTCCCCTTATCCAGCGCGGCCGGAACGCTACGTGCCCCCGGCCCCGGGCTTTGTCTATCCCGAGCGGGCAGAACCGGCGCCTTACGGCCACATGCCCGGGCGTGAGCCCGCGATCCGTCGCGGAGAGCTCCCGCCGTTGCCGCCGGCCGACATCAACGCGCCGCGCCCGCCGGCGGGGGTCAATCCCAATCAGCAGTCAATCTATTCCACGCTGCCGCCGGAAGATCAGCCGGAAGTGGGCGAGCGGAAGGAATTGCCGCCGCACCTTCGCCGCCAGCTCGTCGACTATCGCTCCAAAGAACCGGCCGGCACGCTGATCATCGATACCGCCAATACCTACCTCTATCTCGTGCTCGGTAACGGACAGGCGATGCGTTATGGCATCGGGGTTGGCCGCGACGGCTTCACCTGGGCGGGGACGGAACGCGTCTCGCGGATGGCAGAATGGCCGGACTGGCATCCGCCAGAAGAGATGATCGAGCGCCAGCCTTACCTGCCACGCTTCATGGCAGGCGGTGAGGGCAATCCGCTCGGGGCGCGCGCGCTTTATCTGGGCAAAACGCTGTACCGCATCCACGGCACCAACCAGCCGTCGACCATCGGCACCTTCGTATCGTCGGGCTGCGTGCGTCTGACCAACGAAGATATCCAGGACCTCTACGACCGGGTGAAGGTCGGCAACCGCGTGGTGGTGTTGCCAGGCAAGCCGCCTGCCACCGCGCAGGCCCAACCACCGGCTCCGGCGCAGGGGTTGCCACCCGCGACGGCGCAGGGGTTGCCACCCGCGGCGCAGGGGTTGCCGCCCGCGACCGCGCAGGCGCAGCCGCCGCCACCGGTCATTCGCGCCCGCTGAACCCTCAGCGCCCACCAATTTATACTTGCGCCTGACCTCACCCGTTAACCGGTCCCGCTTGGCCGGGGTCCTGTGTTCGGAACCGCTTCGTCTGCTCCCGGTTTATGTCTTGCTTAACCGGGAGCGGCAGGTGCGATGGCTGATGCAAGCGCGGCGTTAAACAGGCTTCTGCAGGCCAGAAGCCGCACGCCCGGCCCTCTGCGCCGCGTCTCACCCAACGAACTCAACATCCGCCGTCACCGCAACGGCAAGGGATTCTCTTATATCGGGCCGGGGGGTCGCGCGTTACGCGACAGAGCCGTCTTGCGCCGGCTGAAATCGCTTGCGGTGCCGCCTGCCTATGAAGACGTGCTCTACTCCGAGGATCCGCGTGCGCATCTGCAGGCGGTGGGCCGCGACGCCGCCGGTCGCTTGCAATACCGTTACCACCCGGAATGGGAAAAGGTGCGCGAGCGCCGTAAGGCCAAGCGCCTGATCGCGCTGGTGGAGGCGCTTCCGCGTGTCCGCCGCTGCATCAACAAGCATCTCGCCGCCGCCGAGGCGACGCGCGAATTCGTGCTGGCGGCGATCATACATTTGGTCGCGCAAAGCGCCATCCGCTCGGGCAGCGAGGCTTATCTGCGCGCGCACGGCACGCGCGGTGCGGCGACGCTGTTGAAATCGAATGTGAGCATCAACCGTGACACGGTGGCGTTGGCGTTCAAAGGAAAAGGCAGCCAGGCGGTGCAGCGGGAGATCCGCTGCCGCAGGCTCGCCAAGGCCATCGGCATTTTGCTGCAATTGCCGGGCAAGCGGTTGTTTCGGTATCGTGACGATGGCGGCAAGCTGCGCAGCGTGCGGCGGCGTGAAGTCAATGAATTTCTCTACGCGATCGCCGGCGTGCGCATTTCACTGAAAGACTTCCGCACCTTGCTGGCATCCACGTCGGTGCTGGAAAAGTTGGCGCATATTCCACCGGCCAAGAACGAGCGCATGCGCCGCCGTCAAATGCTCGAGGCCGTGCAGTCCGCCGCGGACGATCTCGCCAATACGCCCACGGTCTGCCGCCGCAGCTATGTGCATGACACGATCTTCGCGGCTTTCGAGAATGGCGCCCTCAATCGCTTCTCCTCACAGCTAAAGCAGTGCCGTTCCTCGACTGGCCGCGAGCGCGTGCTGGCGCAGGTCGTGGCGAGCGCCGTGCAGTAGCTCCATCGTGGAGATGAGGTAACCCATTCTTTTCCTCTCCCGGCAGCCAGGCAAGAGGAAGAAGAACGTTATGCGACCTGCTCCAGCAGCTTTGCGCAAAGCCGCAGGTCGTTGACGAAGCGGCCATATTCCGCGGCCTTGTCGTTGTCGTCCTGGATTCGCAGCAGGTAGGACGGATGGATGGTCGCAATTAGCGGCGTGCCATCGGCCAGCGGCACCACGCGGCCGCGCAGCTTGACGATCGCGGTCGGCCTGCCGGTCAGGCTGCGCAGCGCGGTGGCGCCCAGCGCCACCACCAGCTCCGGCTTGATAAGGCGGAGTTCCTGCTCCTGCCACCAATGGCAGCGGTCGATCTCATAGGCGTTCGGTTTCTTGTGCAGCCGACGCTTGCCGCGCTGCTCGAATTTGAAATGCTTCACCGCATTGGTGACGAAGATTTTGCGGCGGTCGAGCCCCGCCTCGGCGATGGCGCGGTCGAGCATGCGGCCGGCGGGGCCGACGAAGGGCCTGCCTTCCAGGTCTTCTTTATCGCCCGGCTGCTCGCCTACCATCATCACCCGCGCGCGCGGCGAGCCTTCGCCCGGCACGACCTGGGTCGCGTCCTTATAGAGCGGGCACCGCGTGCACTGCGCTTCTGCCTGCGCCAGGGCAGTCAGGGAACGGTAGGCAATCGGCTCGGCCATGGATCCAATCCCAAACAGTCTGGAATCAACCGCTCGGCGGCGGTCCCGGTTCCCTCCGCTCCCTTCCCTATGGTTTCATTTGGTTGATCGGCTTGCCGTCAAGCCAAGCTCGGATATTGGCAACCATGCCGGTATAGAACACCTTGTAATTGTCCAAGGTCGCATAGCCGAGATGTGGCGTGGCTACGACATTGTCCAGTTTCCGGAATGGGTGATCCAGCGGCAAGGGCTCCTCGTTGAAAACGTCGATACCGGCGCCGCCGATCTTCTTGTTCTGCAAGGCGGAAATTAGCGCACCTTCATCGACGCATTGCCCGCGCGAGGTGTTGATCAGGTAAGCCGTCGGCTTCATCAGCGCGAGATCGGCCGCGCCGATCAGCCCTTCGGTGCGCGGCGAGAGCTGCACATGCAGGGTGACGAAATCGGATTGCTTCAACAGCTCCTCTTTGGTCGTCAACGTCACGCCCAGTTGCTGGCAGCGTTCGGCGGTGAGATTTTTGCTCCAGGCGATGACGTTCATTTCCATCGCCTGTGCAATGCGCGCAACGCGGCTGCCGACCTTGCCGAGGCCGATGATGCCGAGCGTGCGGCCGAGCATGCCGGTGCCGGCGGTGGTCTGCCACCGCACGCCGTCCTTCATCTGCCGGTCCTCGTAGCCGATGCGGCGGGAGAGTTCGAGCATCAGCCCGACGGTCAATTCACCGGGCGTATAGCCGATCGATTCCGTACCGCAGACGAGGATGCCGCGCTCGTTGGCGGCGGCGACATCGATAGCTGCGTTGCGCATGCCGCCTGAGGTGATGATCTTCAGGTCCGGCAGCGCCTCGATCACCTCGCGAGAAATCAGTGTGCGTTCGCGCATCAGGCAAAGTACCGCGACGCCGTTCAGCGCCGCGATGACTTTGCGCGTGTCGCCGAGCGGCCGGGTGAAAGTCTGGAATTCGACCTCGGGAAGCTGCGACCAGTCGGCAACCTGCCGCGCCACGTCGATATAGTCGTCAAGGATGGCGCCGCGATACTTCATACATTCCCCCGGAGCGGTGTGCCTGCGGGGCTTCTATCATCATACCGAGATGGCTCCGGCAAGGGACCGTGGCGGCAGGCCGAAAGCGGGCAATCTGGTGCGGAATCAGCGGCCGGCTTTCCAGAGCTTGGAAAGGTCGACTTCGGTCGTGGCGGACGGCTGGCCGTGTTTTTCCTGCCACTTCGGGCCTGGACCGCGCATATAGTGCAGTTCGGGACGGTAGGGATCGAAGAGGCCATGGGTCAGCCGCCGAGTTTTCTCGGCGATTCGAGCCGTTACCGTGGTCGCGAAAGCCGCGGCTGCCTCTCCCATGAGACACTCCCACACTGCAGGGGCGCAACCTCATTTCGAAATCGCGCCGCAATCGCAGCATCATCGCGCTCACCGGTTAAGGACTGGTAGGCAAGGTCGCGGCAGTGAAAATAGCGTTTCCACAACCTTACTGACGCCTCTGAATGTGCCCCTTAGTCGCTCCGCGCATAGCCGAACCGCAAATTCAGAAATACCGGAACCTCTGCGGGCGCATGTTGTTGAAATAAGAGGGTGGACTCCCGGAGAACAGAAGAAATGCGGATCGCGCAGATCGCCCCGCTTATGGAAAGCGTGCCGCCCAGGCTATATGGCGGGACCGAGCGGATCGTTTCCTACCTGACCGAGGAACTGGTTCGCCTCGGTCACGATGTGACGTTATTTGCCAGCGGCGACAGCATGACCGCTGCCAAGCTGGTCAGATGCGTGCCGCA
>JAXDOO010000175.1:0-3827 GCA_034668865.1 Alphaproteobacteria bacterium | reverse complement strand
TGTCGCGCTTGCGGACAACCCGCGTGGCCGACGAGATCGTTCTCTTCGGCCGCGAATTGACCTGCGAGCGCCTGCGTCCGCAATTGCTCCGCTTGCGCGAGAGCGTCGTCGGCCGTTGAAGCCGGTGAGCATGTCGGCAGCGGCTGATTGATTGTTCGCGGCCACCGCCGCTAAGCTTGCACCATGGCTCCTATCCCCCGCACCGCCCTCTCTCACTCGCTCGCCCTGCTCTCGACAGCGCTGCTCGCCGCAGCCGTCGGACCCGCGTGGAGCCAGTCTCCGCCGCCTGCCGCGTCGCTTCAGCCGGGTGAAGTATTCCAGGATTGCGGCGACTGCGCCGAGATGGTCGTCGTCGGGGCCGGCGACTTCGAGATGGGCGCCAAGGAACCGAGGTTCGAGAGTCCGCCGCACCGGGTGCGGATCGCCAAGCCGTATGCAATCGGCCGCACCGAGGTCACCTTCCGCGAGTGGGATCTCTGTGTGGCGGACGGAAAATGCAAACACCGCCCCGAGGATCGCGGCTGGGGACGCGGCGAGCAGCCGGTCATCGACGTGAGCTGGGATGACGCGCAGGCGTTCGTCGGCTGGCTCGCCGAGAAAACCAAACAGACGTACCGGCTGCCGACCGAAGCGGAGTGGGAATACGCGTCGCGCGCCGGAACGACACCGGAATATTGGTGGGGCCCGCGCGTCGATGTCGACAAGGCGAACTGCGACGGCTGCGGCGGCGCGGCGGCGCGGCGGACACTCCCGGCCCGCACCTTCAGGCCGAATGCCTTCGGCCTGTACGACACCTCGGGCAACGCCGCCGAGTGGGTACAGGACTGCTGGAACGACAGCTACCGCGGCGCGCCCGCCGACGGCTCAGCCTGGAACAGCGGCGATTGCCGACAGCGCGTTCTGCGCGGCGGCTCCTTCGGCAGCAAGCCGAACGCGATACGATCCTCTTCGCGCTTCAAATACGACAAGGACGTGCGCTATTACGCCAACGGTTTCCGGGTGGTGCGCGAAATCCGCTGACGCTTCAGGGCGCCAGCACGCGGTGCATTGATCGGTCAGTGTGGTCTCCCGGCCACTAGCTTGGGTATGCGACTCTGCTAGACTTCGACTATGGGTCTGCGACTCCGCCGATTTGTTGTGCTTCTGACCGCATTGAGTTTCGTGGCCGGCGGCTTCGGGCGCGATGCAATCGCATTGGGTCCGGTCGCGCCTTGCCACACGCTATATCAGGGCACCGAGTCTGCTCAACCTGATGACACCGCGCATGCCGATCACACCGGCCATCATCAGGATCATGCTCTCGCCCCGCAGCATGAACATGACGAGGGGGTGCCGGCTGGAGCGGCGGACACCGCGTGCTTCAAGTGCTGCGGTATTTGCACCGCCGCGCCGAGCTTGAGCGCAGCCGCGCCCGCGGACGCTGTCTTCGTGGGGTTTTCCGTTTCGTATTCTGCGCCGATCCTAACTTTCACGGATCGGCCGCTTGCCATCGATCCAGGAATACCCAAGCGCATGGCCTGATACGCACCGCCTCTGCGGTGCGGCTGATCGCGCGCATCACCTGCTCAGCACAGGCGAGCGTCAGGCATCGATTCTATATTCCGAGGACTTCAATGCTCCGTCACTGGAAGCTGCGAGGCGGCGTGGCCGCGCTCGCATTCAGCATCGCACTTGTCACCATCCCGCACACATCATCGGCACAGGACATCCAGCTAGCGCAAGCCGGTCACCAACATCATCCGGGCATGGTCATGCCCGCAAAGAAGGACAAAGCATCCACGAAGAAGAAAGCCCCTAAGCCGCCGAAAAAGCATCCGGCCGCGCACAAGCACGGCGCCGCTCAACCCGCCTCGCATCAGCACCGCGGCGATGCTGCCGGGGCCGCGCATGGAGGGCACGGCGGCGCTGGTGCGGGGGCCGCGCATGAGCACGGTGGGATGAAGGGGTTCCTCGGCCCCTATGCCATGACGCGGGAGGGCTCCGGAACCAGTTGGATGCCGGACACAACACCGCATGAAGGGATCCACGCGACGATCGCCGACTGGCAGGTGATGTGGCATGCGCTCTTCAACGGTGCCTATGACAAGCAGGGCGGCCCGCGCGGCGAGCAGAAGACGTTCGCGAGCGGCATGATCATGGGAATGGCGCAGCGGCAGCTGGGAGACGGCACCCTCGGATTCCGCGCGATGCTCTCGCCCGACCCTTTCATGGGACCGAGCGGGTATCCGCTTCTGTTCGCGAGCGGAGAAACCGCGAACGGCGTGACGCCCCTGATCGACCGCCAGCATCCACATGAGTTGGTCATGGAGCTTGCGACGACCTACAGCCACAAGCTCTCAGCCAATTCGAGCGTGTTCGTTTACGCAGGACTCCCAGGAGAGCCGGCCTTCGGTCCGCCCGCGTTCATGCATCGCACCAGCGGCCTCGACATCCCGGAAGCGCCGATCACGCACCATTGGTTGGATAGCACGCACATCACCTTCGGCGTGGTGACGGTCGGCGCGACCTTCGACAACTGGAAAATCGAGACGTCGGCCTTTCGCGGACGCGAGCCGGACCAGCACCGGTTCGATATCGAAGCGCCGAAGCTCGACAGCTTTTCGGCCCGGCTTAGCTGGAATCCGATCCGCGAATTGTCCACGCAGGTATCGTTCGCCCGTATCCACTCGCCGGAGGGGCTCGAGCCCGACGTAGACGAGGACCGCCTCAGCGTTTCCGCAACCTTCACGCAGCCGTTCTGGGCGGACAGCCTCTGGAGCACGACGGCGGCATGGGGGCGAAAGATACAGCGGCCGGGTGAAACCCTTGATGGGTTCCTGCTGGAAAGCGCCTTGATCTTTCAGAAGCGTTACACGGTTTTCATGCGCGCCGAGCGCGTGGATTCACACGAATTGCTGCACAATACCCCCGGCGTTGATCCTGCACTTCGCCACACGAGCTTTCCGGTCGCCAAGATTTCACTCGGAGGCATCTACGACATACCGATCCATGAACACGTCAAGTTCGGTATCGGCGGACTGGTCAGCAAGTACGCCGTTCCCAATGAGCTGAAACCGTTCTACGGAAGCGATCCGACCAGCTACATGGTCTTTGTTCGGTTGAAGGTGTCGTGATGCGCTGGCGTCCGTTTTGCGCTGTTGCGCTCGTCCTGTTTGCGGCTTCGTCGGTGACCGCCCATGAAGGCGCCAGCGGCGTCGTCAAAGAGCGGATGGTGTCGATGGAATCGATGGCCACCGCCCTGAAGATCATCACTCAGCGCATAAAACGGAAGCATGACTTGGAGTCGGTGAAATCCAACGCGAGATCGATCGCGGAGGGAGCAGCGAGCATGTCCACCCTGTTTCCTCCGGGCACGGGCCAGCGCCCATCCGAAGCCAAAGCGCAGCTGTGGCAGAATTGGGCGGACTTCGAGGCGAAGGCGCAGGCGCTCGCGACCGAGAGCGGCAAGCTGGCCGCACTCGATACCCGCGACCTGAAGGCGCTGAACGCGCAGGCGATGCGCGTCTCCGACGCGTGCGGCAATTGCCATGAACTGTACCGCGCCAAGCAGCATCAACATTGACGGGGCGGCGATCCCCCCGCGTCGCCTTCACCCTCATGCTGCATCAGCGGCGCGGAGCGAAATAGCAGGCCATCAGGGGGCGCCCCATGTGGCTGTTGTGGGCATAGCCGTGCAGCAGCAAGATCGGCTCGCCCTTCCCGGCGATGAGGTAGTGGATCTTCGTTCCGTTCACGTCGGCGTTGCGGCTCTGTACGGCCGGCTGGCGTTACGCGTGGGCAGGAATGCTGGCAATGCTCAGGCCCGCGCTCAACGTGGCGCAAACCGC
>JAXDOO010000174.1:0-3734 GCA_034668865.1 Alphaproteobacteria bacterium | reverse complement strand
GCATCTGGCGGAGGCCTTGTCCTACCGCGCGATGGCGGATGAGATACGACGGGCGGCTTGACCCATCACCGCGCGCCCTCCGCAAACCGCCCGAAAGATTCGATGTGCTGCGGTGGTGCTTTTTGATTTGTCCACGCGCCAGCAGGCTGAACACCCGGTTGAACAGGCCGTGGAAGGTGAACACTTCCTCCGAGACCAGTCTCGTCCGCCGGTCGGACAGCGCGGTGAACGTCGCGGTGACCGCGACATCCGCCATCGGCGATTTCAGCTTCAACACGAGTTGTTCGGGCAGATTTCTGGCGATCACGGTGGAGACGAAGCCCGCCTGCCGCGTAGCGGCCTTCGGCACCATGCGGTATTGCGAGCCGGGCATGCCGAAGTCGCCGCCGATGTGCTCGTAGCGCTCGAGGTCGTGCATCCACTTCGTCATGTTGCCGGGGTCGGCCATCAGCGCGGCGACTTCCTGCCGTGGCCGATTGACCTCGATGTCGACGATGCTTTTCATGTCGGGAGCCTATGAGCGTCTGAAGGCTACTGGAAGACCTTCTGCGTGACGCCATTCACTTAACCGCCTGCAACAGCACGAACCATTTCTGGCTGTTGAGATTGCAGTTCGGCTGGCCTTCCTTGCGCTTCTCGGCAATGTAAGCCTCACATTGCCTGGTGCCCTGGCTGGCCGACAGCACGCTTTTCTTGTTCAGGTTCAACACGCGTTCGGTCACCGAATTCTGCACATTGCCGCCGATCGCCGTGACCTTCCGGTTCGTCATATCCGTGCGCACGACGATGTCGCAATGCGAACGAATGATCCTTGGCTTTCCTTCGGCGAAATCCCGGAAAATGGAACGGAAGAGCGAAGGCCCCGCCTGCTCATACGGCCGCCGCGTTCCCTCGACATGCCGGTGGTAACAGATTAGATCGCCCGGACGCGGCTTGGTGGCGGCCGGATCGCAGGCGCGGAAGACATGCTTGCGCTCGCCGCCGCTCACGTCCCGCACCGCCTGCGCAACCGCCGCGCCGATATAGGCGACATGCGCCGCCCCATAGGCGAAGCTTTCCTTGTCGAGGCCGGCATCGTGCATGACCGATGAGATGAAGGCGCCGGACCAGGCGACGTCGCTCAGGCTTGCGCGGATCACGCTTTGCTGGATCGCAGCCTTGTAGGCCCCGGCCCTGTCACCAAATTCGGAGAAGTCAAGCTTGTCGATGACTTCGAGCAATCGCCGCAGCGACACGCCGCTGCGATCCAGCTCAGCCGGGGTCGGATTATCGAGCGCGCCGGGATAATACCAGGCGGCCAGGGCGCGATGGGCCGCACTGGTCGCCGGCGTCTCGCTGAGCGTTTCCCAGAATCGGAGCACCTGCCGCCACGGGATCTGCCCTGCCGCAACCTTGTCCTCGACTTCCTCATCGCTCTCGATCTCGGAGTGTCCGAAAAAGACGATGCGGCCCGTGTGGTCGACACGATTGCCCTGAAAGCTCTTGTGTTGCGCCACGGCGGCGTCGCGAATCCTGAGTGCCGCCGCAGACGGGCCGACCGCCGCCTGCGCCCGGCATTCTTTTGCCAAAGCGAGGAAGCGGTCGTTGCCGAACTCTTCGCCGGATGCAGATGCCGCCTGCAAAAGAAGGGCGGCACCTGCGGCTGCCAGCGCGCGTAACATTGCCGCGTTTCGCTCCCGCAATCAGAAAATCTTCTGCGCGAAATCGCGCAAAGCCGGCCGCCATACCAGCCATTCGTGATTGCCGGGATAGGTGTCGCTGACGACCTTGATGTTGTTTTTCTTGTAGAGCTCCCACACCACCTTGCTGTCCGGCGCCCCGCCGTCCTCGGTGCCGACCGTCCAGTAGAAGTATTTGTGCTTGTCGACCATGTCGCCGAACGACTTCCAGTCGGCGTCGCTTTTCAGCGCTTCCATCTCCTTGCGGAAGGGACCGACGCGCGAGCGCGAGAAGCTGAAAACGCCGACATAGGCGAAGGTGCCGGGGTGCTTGCGGGCGATGGCCATGGTCTGCGCGGCGCCGCGCGACTGGCCGGCGATGGCGCGGTCCTTCGGGTCCTTCGAGACCATGTAACTGGCCTCCAGATAGGGGATCGCGCCCTTCATGATGTCGTCTGTCGTCAGGTCGGGATTGACGCCGGAGACCTTACTGAAGTCGTCGACATAGCCGTCGATCATCACCACGATCATGCGCTTGGCTTTGCCTTCGGCAATCAGCTTGTCGAGGATGAAATTGGCACGGCCGAGCTTGCCCCAGGTGTCTTCCGAGCCGCTGCCGCCGTGCAGCAGAAACAGCACCGGCAAGGTTTCCTGCTTCGATCCGTATCCCGGCGGCGTGTAGACGCGCATGCGTCGGTCGAAATTGAAGCCGGGCGTGCGATAGAACACCTCCGCCACCGCGCCATGCGGAATGTTCGGATCGTTGCGCGCGAAGTCCTCCCCGCCGCCGATCTCGACGAGGTTTTCCAGTTTTTGGCGGCCGTGCACCACCCAGAGATTGCTGGGGTCGTAGGCATCGACGCCGTCGATGCGGACCGAATAGGCATAGACGCCGGGCGCGCGCGGCGGCGAGGTGTAGCTCCAGACGCCGTCCTCACCCTTGGTCGCGGCGACGACTTGGCTCTCGCCGTTCTCGTTGAGGGGCGCGAGGCCGGCAACCCCAATGCTGTCAGCCTTCGGCGCATAAACGCGGACGGTCACCCGGCCGTCGCTGCTGACTTCGGGAGAGACGAATTTCGGTTTCGGGTTGTTCCGGGCGGCGCGGCAGGCGGTGTCGCAGCCTTCGTCCGCGCCGGCCGGCTTACCCTGCGCCAAACCGTCGGGGATGTAAGAAACAACAAGAGCAGCAACGGCGAGGAGCAACGGCGCCTTCATGACCTTCCCTCCCTGGATGTATTTTAGTGATGCACCAGTCAAAGGCGCAGGAGGATCGCTGTCAATCGGGGCGACGCGAAATCATTAAAGCCGAGGGGCTTCCGCAAACCGCTTGAACGCCTCGATGCGGTCGCGGTGACGCCTGCGGGTGCGGTTTCGCGTGAAGAGGCCGAGCAGCCAGCGGAAGAAGCCGGGGAAGATGTACTTCTCTTGCGACACCAGCTTCGTCCTGTCCTTGGCCAGAGCCGTGAACGTCGTGTTGGCCAGCACATCCACTTTTCGCGACTGAAGCCGCAGGGACAGCCGCTCCGGCAAATACATGTCTGTCACCGTCGAGACGAAGGCCAGTTGCCGGGTGCGCGGCTTCGGGACCATGCGGTAGCGTGCCCCAACGGCTCCGGGTTCGCCGCCGATATGTTCGTAGTGCGCAAGGTCGTGCATCCATTTCGTCATGTTGCCGGGATCGGCAAAAAGCATCGACACTTGTCGCCGCGGAAGGTGAACCTCGATGGCGACGATGCTTTTCATGGCGCGTCCGGCCGCCGGGTATTAATATTGGTCGACCACTCAAAGGCGCGGCAAGTGGGCTGTCAATCGACCTCACTGCCAAAACAAAAAGGCCGGGCTTACGACCCGGCCTTTTATTGATTGCCTAGAGAATGCTCACATCACGTCGCCCGGCTGGTCGCCGGAGTCCTCTTTGTACCAGCGCTCTTCCATCCGGGTCTTGGCGCCGTCTTTCTTTAGCGCACCGGCGAATTCCTTGCGCAGATACGGATCCTCTTCGTGATAGGGGATGGCGGCGCCGCCTTTCTTCAGATCGATGGCGCCGTAATCCATTAGCGCCTCGCCCGGGATGCC
>JAXDOO010000173.1:0-15461 GCA_034668865.1 Alphaproteobacteria bacterium | reverse complement strand
TCTGCCGTGGGTGTAGGAGAATTGAGAGGATTTGTCCCTAGTACGAGAGGACCGGGATGAACATACCTCTGGTGGAGCTGTTGTGGCGCCAGCCGCAGTGCAGCGTAGCTACGTATGGACGGGATAACCGCTGAAGGCATCTAAGCGGGAAACCCACCTCGAAACGAGTATTCCCTAAACAGAGCCGTGGTAGACCACCACGTTGATAGGCCGGGTGTGTAAGTGCGGCAACGCATTCAGCTTACCGGTACTAATAGCTCGATCGGCTTAATCGCTCTTGTCTTCCATGCTCATCCGTTTTCGTCATTGCCGGAGTTGATCCGGCAATCCATCGAAGATGATGAGAAGACCTGCGCTTGTGGCGCGAGGTCCTCGGATCAGGTCTGGGGACTGCGCGTTTGCTTGCGCAAACGCTTGCTTCATTCCGTCTTTCGCCGGCCTGGTGGTTTCAGCGAGGAGCCTGTACCCGATCCCATCCCGAACTCGGCCGTAAAACTCCTCAGCGCCAATGGTAGTTCGTCTCAAGACGCGCGAGAGTAGGTCGCTGCCAGGCCTGCCAAAGACGGAAATCCCCTCATCACGATGACTCTCTTCGGACAACAGCCGCCAGCAATGGCGGCTGTTTTGTTTGTGGAGCTGCCCTCCGCAAACACGGAAGCCGCCGCGGGAGACCGCGGCGGCTTTTTTATTGCGCGGTTTGACCAAGCGCCAAAGGTTGCGATGGTTTGCAGCCCAATCAGGCGAGCTCGCGCAGATTGCGTGGGCCTCTGCCTGCTTTTGCGCGCGAATCTACTGACTTGGCGCCTGATCGTGCCGGCCAACCGGCTCCAGTCGCGGGGCCGGTTCGCAGCGGCAAAAACCCGCACCCGGGCGGTCTGCCGCTGGCGCCGCCATTCCCGCTCGGTTAGCATTCCTGCGCATCGCAACCAGCGCCGTTCCGCACCGCATGGCGGATATTTTTGCGCCGGAAAAACACCAGGGAGACAGGGCCCATGCAGCGTTACGGATTATCGGCAATTCTCGGTCTCACCGCACTCGCGTTGGCATTCGCGGCGCCGGCCGTTGCGCAGACCAAGCTCAGCATCGTCACTTTCTCCGGCGCCACCAATCTTCCGGTGTGGATCGCGCTGGACAAGGGCTTCTTCAAGAAAGAGGGGCTCGACGTGCAGCACGAAGTCACTCGCGGCTCGCAGCAGGTGATGCAAGGCATCATGTCGGGCAAGTACCAGCTCGGCTCCGCCGCGCTCGATAACACCATCGCCTATACCGAAGGCCAGGGCGACGTGAAGATCGACAACTTCGACGTAGTCGCCATCCTCGGCGTTCACTCCGGCATGAACAAGATCGTCTCGCGGCCGGAGATCAAGAGCTGGAAGGACCTGAAGGGCAAGACCGTCGCGGTCGACGCCGCCAACAGCGGCTATGGCCTGGTGATGTACAAGATCATGAAGATGAACGGGCTCGAGAAGGACAAGGATTATAATGTGCTTGCCGTGGGCAGCGGCCGCGATCGCATCGCCGCGCTGAAGGAAGGCAAGGCGCACGCCGCCGCGGTGTCACCGCCGGAAGACACGCACATCAAGAAGGAAGGCTATAACGTGCTGGCCGACGCGACCGAGATTATCGGCGCCTATCAGGGCAGCGCCTATATCGTGCGCCGGTCCTGGGCGAAGGAAAATGAGAAAGAAGTGCTCGCCTTCATCCGCGCGATGGTCGCCGCCTCCGACTTTGTCTTCACCAACAAGGCCGAGGCTATGGAGGTGATGAAGAGCCGCATCAAGGGACTCTCCGACGAGGAAGCGGAGACGATTTATGCGGCGCTGACGAGCGGGCAGGGCGGACTCAACAAAGGGGCCAAAGTCAATGACCCTGGCGTCAAGATGCTGCTCGATCTCCGCAACGAGTTCTCCGGATCGGATAAGAAACTAACCGACACCAAGAAATACGTAGACACGAGCTACTACGATAAGGCGATGAAAAAATAATACAGCGCGTCACGCGCTAGAAAATAGCCGCGGGGCCCAAAGCCCCGCGGTTTTTTTGAATCGACTAATCAAGGCAGCTGTTTTCGCCGGCTTGGCACGAGCTTGCGCGCAGGACTTCTGGCAAGTCCCCATCACTTCGTAACAAAAAATACGGAGCCGGGCGGTGCCCGGCTCCGTTTAATCATCCAGTGTTATTTGGCTTATTACTTGCAGTCGACCGCAGTGGCTTCGCCACCAGCAGCCCCGGTAACTGTGCAGTCCATGCCGGCCTTGACCGCCTCGCGTGTGCCCGCGGCGCCCTTGATCGTCACTTTGGTGCGCGAGCCGGAAAGCGTGTACTCCTTGCCGCCAACAGTAATGGACTTGCCGTCCGATTTTTCTATCTTGTCGGCGAGCGCAGGGCCGACAGCAAGCGCAAAGCTCGCGACACCAGCCAAAATCAAAGTCTTCGTCATTTTACTTTCCTCCTAGTTTATCGCTGCCTAGACGGATGCAAGATCCGCCGCAGGACGAGCAGACGTTTCTACTATGGTGGCATTATGGCTACATGCTACCTTGAGCGCAGGATTTCTGGCGCAGTTTATTTCAAAGATCAAGCTGAACAGAACTTCAGAAACATAAAAAAAGAGCTGGGCGGGACCAGCTCCGCTCAATCACCAAACTGTTATCTGTAGCTCCTTGCGGTCGACCGCAGTGCTTCGCAACCGGCTGCCCTATGGTGCAGTCCATTCCGGCCGTGACGGCCTCGCACGTGTCGGCGTCGCCGCAAGGTTTACGCCTACAAGCTGTGCAGCTTTGCATCTTGTTGTTCCGCAGACCAGCTTATTGTCCGCAGACCAGCCGGAAAGCGTAGCAGCGCAGGGCTACAACGCCGAAAACTATACGAATGGTGAGTTCATAACCGGCGCGGCGGCGAGCCTGAAGCCGGCCTTGCCGCGTCTTTTCGCCGCTGCTTGAACCTGCCTATTTCGCTGCCAGCGCCTGCTTGAGCATCGAAATCGTCTCCGGCGATTGGTTGAGCGCCTCCTTGACCATGGTCAGGACTTCATCGCCATAGGCCGGATCGAGCGGGCGCCCGGCTTTGATCGCCCTTTCCTGGAGCTCGGGATCTTCCATCGCCTTGCGGAAGGCCGTGCGCAGCGCGTGCAGCCGATCCTGCGGAATACCGGGCGGACCGGCGGTCCAGCGCTGGATATCGCCCTGGGTGTGAATGAGCTTGATCAGCGCCAGGGCATCTTTTTCCGTTACCAAATCGTGTAGTTGCGGGAAATCCTTTAGCTTGCCGCCGATCTGCGCGATGAAGCGGGCGTAGCCGTTCTGCATGAATTGCTCAACCGTCGAGCGTGACGAAACAGTGCCGACAATCTCGCCACGGCGCATGGCAAGCTGGTCGTCATTGCCGCTATAGCCGGTCTGGATCTTGATCGGCAGCTTCAGCAGATTGGTCAGCATAAGGGTTTCGACATAGGCCGCGCTGCCGATGCCCGCGGTGGCGAAGTTGACCGGCTCCTTTTGCTCCCGCAACTGCGCGAAAGTCTTGATCGGCGATTGCGCCGCGATCACGATGACGCGCGGCTCGGACGAGGCTTTGCCGATCCAGGACATTTTCGTGAGATCGAACTTCACGCCGTCGAGTCCGATCAGCTGGTTGTAAATTAGCCCGGTATTGAAAGTGCCGATGGTCAGGCCGTCGGGCCTTGCAGCATAGATCGTATTGGTGCCGACCAGATGTCCCGCGCCGGGCACGTTCTTCACCACGAAGGTGGAGCCCGGCAGGTATTTCTGCATGTATTCGGCGACCATGCGTCCGTAGAGATCATAGCCGCCGCCGGGGGCAGTCGCCACGATATAGGTCACCGTCTGGCCTTTATAGAAATCAGCGCCGGTCTGCGCGAGTGCCGGCGAAGCGGCAATCGCGGCTGCTACAAGCGCGCCCGCGAGGGCGTTAAGCGGAGAGATTTTTTTCATCAGTGCTCCCTGTTGCCGATTTCGCCGCGTTTCGTTGTTACTGTAGCGACGCGCTAGTTGCAGTTGACGCTTTTTGCCTCCCCGCCGCCCGGCCCCACGATCGCACAGGTCATGCCGACCTTGATGGCCTCGCGTGCGCCCTTCTGCCCCGCGATCGTTACCTCGGTGCGCGAGCCGGATAGGGCGGCCTCGAATGTCTTGCCGTCGTCGAGCTTGAGTACAATCTTGCTGCGGCCGTCCCATTCAGCAACGGCGCCCTTTGTCGCGGGCGCGGCGGTCTCTTTCGGCGGCTCCAAGGCTTCTTTCAGTAATGCGATGGTTTCCGGCGTCTGCGTGAGTGCGGCCTTCACCATCCGGGCGACGTCCTCGCCATAGGCCGGCTCCAGCGGACGTTCCAGCTTGACCGCTTTGGCCTGCAATTCCGGATCCTCCATGGCCTTGCGATAGGCGGTGCGCAAGGCGTCGAGGCGGTCCTGCGGAATGTCGGCGGGGCCGGCGGTCAGCCGCGAAATGTCGCCCTGGCTCTGTACCAGCGCGATCAGCGCCTTGGCGGCTGGGTCGGTCACCAGGCTCATGAGTTGCGGGACGTCCGGCTGGTTGCCGCCGATCTGAAAGACGAAATGGCCGTAGCCGTTCTTTACGAAGGGTTCCCAGGAGGAACGTGAGGAGATCGAGGCGTGTACCTCGCCGCGGCGAATGGCGAGATGGTCGTCGGTGCCGCTATATCCGGTGACGATTTTGGCCGGCAGCTTCAGCGCCCTGGTGAGCATCACCGTCTCGACATAGGCCGCGCTGCCGATGCCGGAGGTGGAGAAATTCAGCGTCTGCTTGTTCTCCATCAATTCCTTGTAAGTCTTGATCGGCACTTGCGCGCCGAGGGTCATCACCCGCGGATCGGAAGATGCTTTGCCGATCCATGACATCTTTTCGAGGTCGAACCTCACGCCATCGAGCTTGACGATCTGGTTGTAGAGCAGGCCGGTCGTGAAGGTGCCGATGGTTAAGCCGTCCGGCTTCGACGCATAAATCGTGTTGGCGCCGATCAGGTGCCCGGCGCCGGGTACGTTCTTCACCACGAAAGTGGAGCCCGGCAGATATTTCTGCATATATTCGGAGATCAGACGGCCATACAGATCGAAGCCGCCGCCGGGCGCGGTCGAGACGATATAAGTGACGGTCTTGCCCTTAAAAAAATCGGCGCCGGTCTGCGCCGCTGCCGTTGACACCGCGAGGACGCTGGCGATTCCGCTTACACCGATAGACTGCAAAATCTTCCGCATCTCTTTTCCCTCGTTAATTGCAGTTGATGCTCTTGGCCTCGCCGCCGCTCGGCCCTTCGATCACGCAAGTCATCCCGGTCTTGATGTTCTCTCGCGCACTTTTCTGGCCAGCGATCATAACGGCAGTGCGGGAGCCTGAAACTTCGGCCGGGAACATCTTGCCGTCGTCGAGCTTGAGAACGATCTTAGCGCGGCCGTCCCATTCCGCGACCGCGCCTTTGGCGCTCGGCGCAAGCGCTTTGTCGCCGGCCTCCAGTGCCTCTTTCAGGAGCGCGATCGTTTCCGGCGTCTGATTCAGGGCAACCTTGATCATCGCCAGCACGTCGTCGCCATAAGCCGGCTCGATCGGGCGCTCCAGCTTGGCAGCTTTTGCCTGCAGATCTGAATCTTCCATGGCCTTCCGGTAGGCCGCGCGCAACGCATCAAGCCGGTCGTGCGGAATGTCCGGCGGGCCGGCGGTGAAGCGCTGAATGTCACCCTGGCTCTGGATCAGCGCGATCAGCGCCTTGGCCTTCTCATCTGTGACCATATCCCGGAGCTGCGGCACGTCTGTGTTGGTGCCGCCGATCTGCGCAATGAAACGGCCGTGGCCGTTGGCAACGAACAGTTCCCAGCTGGAACGCGAGGCGAGCGTGCCGACGATATCGCCCCTTCGGATCGCGATGGGATCGTCCGAGCCGTAATAGCCGGTTTGTATCCTGATCGGCAGTTTCAGCGCGTTGTACAGCATCACCGTCTCGACATAGGCAGAAGCGCCGATGCCGCCGGTGGAGAAATTCACCGGTTCCTTCAAGGCGAGCAGATCCTTGTAGGACATGATCGGGGATTGCGCCCCGATGGTGATGACGCGCGGATCGGCCGCGGCCTTGCCGATCCACGACATCTTGGTGAGGTCGAAGCGCACGCCTTCGCGGTTGATGAGCTGATTGTAAATGAGGCCGGTGTTGAAGGTGCCGATGGTCAGCCCGTCGGCTTTCGAGGCATACAGCGTATTGGCGCCGATCAGATGTCCGGCGCCCGGGACGTTCTTCACCACGAAAGTGGAGCCGGGCAGATATCGCTGCATGTATTCGGCGACCAGCCGTCCGTAAAGGTCGTAGCCGCCGCCCGGCGCAGTGGCGACGATGTAAGTGACGGTCTTGCCCTTGTAGAAATCGGCGCCGGTCTGCGCTCCCGCGGCCGTCACAGAGAGCGCAGTCGCGACGATCGCCGCCGCGGCCATGCTGACAATCTTCTTCATCCCTTTTCCCCGCTCAATTGCAGCTGACGCTTTTGGCCTCGCCGCCGCTCTGCGCCTCGATGGCGCAATTCATCCCAATCTTGATGTTCTCTCGTGCGCTTTTTTGCCCCGCGATGGTGACTTCGGTGCGTGAGCCGGAAATTTCCGCGCGAAACGTATCGCCATCGGTGAGCTTGATCGCGATCTTGGCGCGGCCGTCCCATTCGGTTACGGCGCCTTTCGCTGTCGGTGGAGCGGCTCCTTCCGCTGCCGCCAGGGTCTGCTTGAGCAGGGCGATGGTTTCAGGCGGCTGCTTCAGCGCGATCTTCACCGCCTCCAGCACCTCATCGCCATAGGCCGGGTCGACCGGGCGATCGAGCTTGGCGGCCTTGGCTTGCAGCTCCGGGTCTTCCAAAGCCTTCTTGTAGGCAGCGCGCAACGCGTCGAGCCGGTCATTCGGAATGCCGGGCGGGCCAGCGGTGAACCGCTGCAGATCTCCCTGACTTTGGACCAGCGCGATCAGCGCCCTGGCCTTTTCGTCCGCATGCGGGACCAGATCGCGTAATTGCGGGACGTCTCTGGTCGTGCCGCCGATCTGCGCGATGAAACGCGCATAGCCGTGAGAGACAAACTGTTCCCAAGTGGAGCGCGAAGAGATCGTGCCCATGATCTCGCCGCGGCGCATCGCGCCGTAATCGTCCCCGCCGTAATAGCCGCTCAGCATCTTCACCGGCAGCTTCAGCGCCTGGGTCAGCATCATCGTCTCGATATAGGCGGAGCCGCCGATACCGCCGGTCGAGAAATTCAACGGCTGCTTCACCGCCATCAAGTCGGCGAAAGACTTGACCGGCGATTGCGCGTTGATGGTGATGACGCGCGGGTCGGACGAGGCCTTGCCGATCCACGACATCTTGGTGAGGTCGAAGCGGATCCCTTCGCGGCCGATCATCTGGGCGTAGATCAGCCCGGTGTTGAAGCTGCCGATGGTCAGGCCGTCCGCCTTCGAGGCGTAGAGCAGATTGGTACCGACAATATTTCCTGCACCCGGCACGTTCTTCACGATGAAGGTAGAGCCCGGCAGATACCGCTGCATGTATTCGGAGACGAGCCGGCCGTAGAGGTCATAGCCGCCTCCGGGAGCGGTGGCGACGATGTAGGTGACCGTCCTGCCTTTGTAGAAATCGGCGCCGCTCTGAGCGAGGGAAGGAGAGACAAGGAGCCCTGTTGTGATCAAAGCTCCGGCGGATGACAGACAGCGCGTGATCGCAGCCATGCACTTCCCCCTGCATTATCTCCCTGACCGGCCGCCCATCGGCCGACCCGGCGCAGAAAACTCAGTCATCGCTCACTTGGGATTGTCCTTGGCCGACATGGCCTGCTTCAGCAGAGCGATAGTCTCTGGCGTCTGGTTGAGCGCGGCCTGCACCATTCTGAGGACATCCTCTCCGAAGGCGGCGTCGACCGGGCGCTCGAGCTTTTCGGCGCGAGCCTGCAATTCCGGATCTTCCATCGCCTTTTTGTAAGCGTCACGCAGCGCGGCGAGACGGTCAGCCGGGATATCGGGCGGCCCGGCGGTCAAACGCGAAATATCGCCTTGGCTCTGCACCAGCGCGATCAGCGCCTTGGCCGAGGGGTCGCCGACCAGCGAGGAAAGCTGCGGAAGATCCTTATGATTTCCCCCGATCTGTACGATGAAGCGGCCGTAGCCGTTCTTGATGAACTGGTCCCAGGAGGAACGCGACGCGATCGCGCCATGCACCTCGCCGCGGCGCATGGCGAGCTGATCGTCGGAGCCGTTGTAGCCGGTCACGATCTTGACCGGCAGCTTCAGCGCCTTGGCGAGCATGGCCGTCTCGACATAAGCCGCGCTGCCGACGCCGGCGGTGGCGAAGTTGATCGGCTCCCTGTACTCCTGCAGGTCCTTGAAGGTTTTGATCGGCAGTGACGGATGCACTGCGAAGATGCGCGGATCGGACGCCGCCTTGCCGATCCAGGACATTTTGTTCAGATCGAACTTCACGCCGTCCAGCCCGATGAGCTGGTTATAGATCAGGCCGGTGTTGAAGGTGCCGATGGTCAGGCCATCCGGCTTGGACGCATAGACCGTGTTGGTGCCGACGAGGTGTCCAGCGCCAGGCAGATTCTTCACCACGAAGGTCGAGCCCGGCAGGTATCTCTGCATGAACTCCGCGACCAGTCGGCCGTAAAGATCGTAGCCGCCGCCGGGCGACGTGGCGACGATATAGGTGACGGTTTTTCCTTTGTAGAAATCCGCCCCGGTTTGCGCCATCGCGGACGGGGCGGGCATGCCTATCGCGGCCACAGCACCGGCAGCGAACAAGATATTGCGCAAGAGCCCGCGCATGACCGTCCTCCCTCGTTTCGACCCTTGCCCTCGCTGACCGGTGAAGCGCTGCGTGGTTCAGGAAGTCTGGCTTATTATTCTTTCCGGCTTCTTTGGCCGTCGTTAATAGTGGGGCCGGATTTCAACTCCGGCCCCATCACTTCGTCGATGTTAGTTGCAGGCCACCTTGGTGGCCTCGCCGCCAGGCGGCCCTGAGACTTCGCAGCTCATGCCCACCTTGAGCTTCTCGCGGTCGCCCTTCTGTCCGGCGATCATGATCTCGGTGCGCGAGCCGGATACGGCCGCCTCGAGTTCCTTGCCATCGGTCAGCTTCAGCTTCAACTTGGCGCGGCCGTCCCATTCGGCGATCGTGCCCTTAGCCGCAGGGCTTTCTTCTTTCTTTTCCAGTGCGGCCTTCAGCACGGCGACGACTTGAGGCTTCTGGTTGAGCGCTTCCTTGACCAGCTTCAGGACGTCGTCGCCATAAGCCGGGTCGACCGGCCGTTCGAGCTTCTCGGCCTTGGCTTGCAGATCCTTGTCTTCCATCGCCTTCTTGTAGGCGTCGCGCAAGGCGGCGAGACGGTCGGCCGGAATATCGGGTGGGCCGGCAGTCAGGCGTGCGATGTCGCCCTGCGACTGGATCAGCGCGACGATGGATTGGCCGTCGGCATCCTTGATCTGATCCCTGAGTTGCGGAACGTCTTTTTCCTTTCCGCCGATCTGGGCGATGAAGCGGCCATAGCCGTTCTTCACGAACTGTTCGAAGGAGGAGCGCGAGCCCATGCCGCCAGTGGTTTCGCCGCGCCGCATGGCGAGCTGGTCGTCGTTGCCGTTGTAGCCGGTCAGCACCTTGACCGGGAGCTTCAGGATGTTGGTCAGAGAATTGATCTCGACATAGTTCGAGCTGCCGATGCCGGAGGTGGCGAAGTTCACCGGCTCTTTCTGCGCGACCAAGTCGGCGAAAGTTTTGATTTGCGATTGCGCCCCGACCACGAATACGCGCGGTTCGGAGGCGGCCTTGCCGATCCAGGACATCTTGGTGAGGTCGAACTTCACGCCCTCGGCTTGGATGAGTTGATTGTAGATCAGACCGGTATTGAAGGTGCCAATCGTCAACCCGTCCGGCCTCGATGCGTAGATCGTGTTGGTGCCGATCAGGTGCCCGGCGCCCGGCACGTTCTTCACCACGAAAGTGGAACCCGGCAGATATTTCTGCATGTATTCGGCGATCAGCCGGCCATAGAGATCGTAGCCGCCGCCGGGCGCGGTGGAGACGATGTAGGTCACCGTCTTGCCTTTGAAGAAATCCGGCCCGGTCTGAGCCTGGGCCGAACCGGCGGCCACGGCGGCGGCCGCTAATATCCCCACGCCGGGGAATAAGGGTCTCCCGATCCTGAACATCACTTCCTCCTGGTTTTCGGTCCGGTCAGTCGCGGCAGCACAAAAGCTTGTGACTGCTCGCAAAGTCGCTTTTCCGGTCCATTGGGTCCGAATCTATGCGGCAAAAGCCTGCAAGCAAGCAGGCATTTAGCCGCCGAGCATGTCCTTGATCCGGTCCGTGATGAAGCCCGGATACAGGGAGATGCGCAGCACATATTCAAAGGCGAAGAACAGGACGAAGCTGCCAAGCGCGGTTCCGGTGACTGCCGCCAGCCAGCTCGTCTCGGCGCGGTAGCGCAGGAAAAGCAACAGGAACACTGGCACCGCAAGGTGGAAACCAAACAGGATCACGCCGGCGATAAACGCAAGGAAATAGGCCCAGGCGATCATCTCCCGGCGCAAATGCTCGCGCGGCGGAATTCCGGAATCGGCCGGCAGCAGCATTTCGCCGACGTCGAAGTGAATTGGACGACCAGCCGCGCGGGACGCCTGTCGCTCGGCCTTTTCGATCTCGCTTAGCCCCGCATCGGCGACGGCGCCTTCGCGCGCCAGACGCCGCTCGCGCGCATCAAGGAACAGTTGCAGCAGGCAGAGCGCGATCGCCGGGAAGCCGATGACGAAAGGCATGAAGCGGGCGCCCGGCGGATAGCGGGTGGCGATCAGCACCATGCCGGTGAAGACCGCCAGCATGAGAAGCGTCATGAACGAATTAGAATATTTCGAGAGCGAGCTCATTGCGCGGCAGTCAATTGTGGCCGCATCCGCTTGGCCTGGCGGGATTGCTTCCAGACCGCGAAAGCGATGGTGGATACGATCATCGCGATCAGGATCAGCGACAGCGGGCGCAGGAAAAACTGCCAGCCCCAGAGGCCGAGCGCCTTATGCAGGGATTCCTCGGAAATCCTGCCGAGCACCAGCCCGATCACGAAAGGCGCGCGCGGCCAATTGAAGCGCAGCATGCCGTAGCCGACAATGCTGATGGCGACCAGCACGACGAGATTTTCCCACTGGCCTTCGTTGACGTAGGAGCCGACCACCGCCAGCACGATGATGAAGGGGACCAGGATCGCGCCATTGACGAAAGTCAGCATCGCGGCCCAGCGCATGACCACAAGCAGGAAGGCGATCGCGATCAGATTGCCGATCACCAGCGCCCAGATCAGCGTCCATACCAGCGGCAGCTGGGTGGTCATCATGGTCGGGCCGGGCTGGATTCCGAGGATGATGAAAGCGCCCATCAGCACGGCCATGCCGGAACTGCCCGGGATACCGAAGAACAGCGTGGGCAGCAGCGAGCCGCCTTCGCGCGAATTGCTGCTGCATTCCGGCGCGATCACGCCTTCCACGGCGCCCTTGCCGAAGCGCTCCGGCGTCTTCGATGTCTGCACGGCGTGACCATAGGCGAGCCAGGCGGCGGTGTTGCTGCCGAGTCCGGGGATCATGCCGACGACCGAGCCGATGACGGAGGAGCGGATCACCAGCCACCAATGCTTGGGCACTTCCAGGATACCTTCGAACAATTGCCGGTAGGAGAATTTCGCGCCTTCCATCGAGACCGCGGCGATCGAGCCGCCGCGCACAGCAAGGGCGATCATTTCGGGAATGGCGAAGATCGCGAGCACGGCGGTCACCAGGCTGAGGCCGTCCCACAGGAAGAGGAAGTCGCCGGCGTAGCGCGGCGTGCCGGTGTAGGGATCGGTGCCGATGGTCGCCAGGATCAAGCCGAGCAACCCGATGATAATGCCTCTGAAGATTTGATCGCCGCCGGCCAGGAAAGCAATGAAGGTGATACCGAGCATCGCCATCAAAAAGAATTCTGCCGGGCTGAAGGCCATCACCACCGGCTCAAGCACCGGAATCATGATCGCCAGCACGAAGGCGCCGAAGATGCCGCCTACGCCGGAAGCGGTCACGCTGGCGCCCAGCGCGCGGCCCGCTTCGCCCTTCTTGGCCATGGGATAGCCATCCAGTGTGGTGGCGGCGTCGTCGCCGTCGCCCGGCACGCCGAACATGATGGAAGAAATCTGGCCACTGGTTCCGTTGCAGGCATGCATGGTCAGGAGGAACACGGCGCCCGCGACCATTTCCATGCCGAAGACGAAGGGGATCGCGAGCGCGATCGACAATCTTCCACCGATGCCGGGGGTCACGCCGACGATCAGCCCGCACAGCACGCCGATCAGCATCAGACCCATAATCTGGGGCGATGTCAGCATCGCGTAAAGCGAGCTGAACATAATCTCAATCATGACCTACCCTACGCTCCCTAGACCAACCTCGGCCGTACAGTCGAGGTTGCAGGTCTTGATCTTGCCCATGGGTAAATTGGCCGATCTGACTTGGGTTCCGGCGGGCTAGCCATACGACAAAAGCCGGTAATATGGGAAGAGTAAAGCCTGTCGTTTTTTGCGGCGAGGGAGGCGAACTGGGTGCAATTTCGGTCGGGATCGGGGTCACCGGAACTCCCGCCGCAGGCGCTGTCAGGTCGAAAAAAAACCTTTCGCAACCGCCCCTTCCAAATACCAAAGGTCACTGCTACATAACGGTCACGGCGCGGGCGAGGTCCCGCGCTTCCCATTTCCGCGGGGTGGAGCAGCCCGGTAGCTCGTCAGGCTCATAACCTGAAGGTCGTAGGTTCAAATCCTACCCCCGCAACCAAATTAGCCCGTCAAAGCAGACCTTTAGGCTCGCTTCGACGGGCTTTTTTCATGCCATCCACGCGGCACAGTGGGATAAACCTGCATAAATCTAATGCGTAACATCTAATGCGTGACCAGGACGCGGGGGGCGAGCCGTTCCTATATGATCCTGCCGCGGCCGGAAACGGCGGCGGCTAAAAGGCATCCACGTCACGATGTTATATATAGAAATTGCGACGGTCCTGATCCTCATCGTGATCAACGGCCTGCTGGCCTTGTCCGAACTGGCGGTGGTTTCCGCCCGACCGGGGCGGCTGAAGGTTTTGGTGCAGCAGGAGGTGAATGGCTCGCGCCGCGCGCTGGCGCTGGCCGCCAATCCCGGGCGTTTCCTTTCCACGGTGCAGATCGGCATCACGCTCATCGGCATCATCGCCGGTGCTTTCTCCGGCGCCACGCTTGCCGGCCGGCTCGTCGATTGGCTGCTGACCCAGGGACTGACGGAACGCGTGGCCGAGCCGCTGGCCTACGGCTCGGTGGTCACGCTCATCACCTATCTCTCGCTTATCATCGGCGAGCTCGTGCCCAAGCAAATCGCCTTGCACAATCCGGAGAAGATCGCCTGCCTTGTCGCGCCGGCGATGACGATCCTCTCCCGCGTCGCCTCGCCGCTTGTTTCGCTTCTGGATCTTTCCGGCAAGTTGGTGCTGAGGCTGCTCGGCCAGCGCGCGGTCCCGGCGAGCCGCGTCACCGACGAGGAGATCAGGACGCTGGTGGCGGAAGCTGAAAGCGCCGGCGTGCTGGAGCCGGAAGAGCGCGCCATGATCACCCGCGTGATGCGGCTTGCCGACCGCCCCGTCCGCTCTGTAATGACCCCGCGACACGAAGTCGACATGATCGACCTCGCCGACAATGACGAAATAAACCGCGGCCACATCATCGAGACGGCGCATTCGCGCCTGCCGGTCTATGAAGACAATCCCGATGCCGTGCTCGGCGTCGTCCAGGCGAAGGACTTGCTCGATCGCTGCCTGCAGAACAGCCCCTTGAGTATCCGCGCATCGGTGCAGCGCGCGCCCGTCGTGCCCGACACCATGGACACGCTCGACGTGGTGTCGCTGCTGAAGTCCTCACCGGTGCATATCGGCCTTGTGCACGACGAATACGGTCACTTCCAGGGCGTGGTCACGTCCGCCGATATCCTGGAAGCAATCGTCGGCGAGTTTCGCCACGAGCAAGCCGCGATCGAGCCCAATGTCGTGCGCCGCCCCGACGGCTCCTATCTGGTCTCCGGCGCGATGTCGGCGGACGACCTGGCGGAGGCCTTCGCCATCCCGCTGCCGGAGGATCGCAGCTATCACACCGTCGCGGGCCTAGCCTTGTCGGGCTTCGGCAAGCTGCCGGAAGTGGGCGAAAGCGTACGCATGTACGGCTGGCAATTCGAAGTGCTGGATATGGACGGGCGTCGGATCGACAAGATCCTCCTCAGCCGCGCGGTACCGCGCCGGCAGGCGAAGCCATGAGGCAAAGCAGTAGCCCGTCACCCTGAGGTGCGGGCATGGTGAGCCTCCAAACATAGCGGACTACATCAGTCTCCTTCCGGCACCGGCCCGCGCTGAAGGTCCATGATTTCGATCACGTTGCGGTCGGGATCGTGGAAATAGGCGCTGCGGCCCTGAAAGGTGCCTTTGCGGCGATCCTCTTCTTTCACGATCGGAATGCCCTTTTCCGCGAGGAATTTTTTTGCCCGGTCATATTCCTCCGCAGTTACGCGGAAGGCGGTATGGATTTCGTGCTGGTTCTCCGGGTTCGGGTCGATCGGCTTTTCCGAATAAGTCAGCACGAAATTGTCGTTACCGCACGCCATGAACACCATGTGGTCGTTGCGCCGGATACGGTCGAAGCCGAAAATTTCCTTGTAGAATTTTTCCGAGCGGTCGAGGTCCTTCACCGGAATCGTGAAGTGCAGCAGCCCGTGGGACTTGATCATAAACTTCACTCCCAACTTTTATTTTGCGGTTACTTGCCGGCCTGAATCTTCCGCAGCCGTTCCACTTGCTGCGGCGGCGTGGTCGTATAGATGTGCTCGAGCAATTCCTGCAGCGCCTTGCCGTCGCGCGGCGCATTCACGCCGAGCCCGCGCTTCTCCCCGTCCGCCAGGAATTCCTTGTCGGCAAAGGTGTCGGCAAAGGCCTTTCGCATGGCGGCCACGCGGTCGGCCGGAACGCCCGGCGGCATCAGATAGGGCCGGCCGGCGGTGAGCGGCGCCACTGCGGCCGCCACCAGCTCCTTGTCTTCTTCCTTGCTGATCAGGTCGGCCAGGAAGGGAACGTCCTTGATTTCCGGCTGCTTTTCGCCCGCCATTTGCACCAGCAGCTTCACCTTGCCTTCCTTCAGCCAGGTCGGCTTGGTCGCCATCAGCGAATTGTAAAAGACGCTCGGATAGCCGTTGAGCTCGCCGCGCTCCATCGCGAGGAAGGCATGGGTCTGCGATTCATAGCCGACGATAATCTTCAGCTTCGTTCCCAGCACTTCGTTCAACAGCCGCCCGTAAAAACTCGGTGTCGAATTGTTGCCGGACGATCCCATGGTTAGCTCGGTGGTCTTGGCCTGCTGCCAGTTGTCGACCGGCGCGGTGTGCCAGACGGT
>JAXDOO010000172.1:0-14901 GCA_034668865.1 Alphaproteobacteria bacterium | reverse complement strand
ACATTCTCTCCAGTTGGCTCAAGCAGGCGGTCGGTTTCCACGGCGACTTTGGTGATGAGTTTGTCGTCTTCAAGTAAGCAATAAAACGGTTGCTGATCGTCGCTCGCGACTCGATTGACGTATTCCTCTCCAGCCTCAGGTAAGCGAAGTGAGTCCAATAGGGTCTTCAGCCTGTTGTCGATGTCACCAGCCCAAATCAAAGAGCCGGGACGCTCTGGCCTGAGAAAGAGAATGTCTAGACCACAAATCAAATCGAGTTCTGCGGTCACGAGCGGCACGAAATTGAACCCATAGAGGGCATAACACTTCGCAATATCTTCCGGGGTGCGAGGCGGTGCTTTCCCAGGGCCACCCAGCATCAACAGAGCGCCACGTCCGGAGTCCTTCAGGGGCGGAATTTCCCAGAGGCGTTTTAGCTGGCGATGGAAGGTAGCCCGCAGCCTGTGCCGGTTCTCAGTGGCCTT
This sequence comes from Alphaproteobacteria bacterium, assembly GCA_034668865.1. Taxonomy (GTDB): domain Bacteria; phylum Pseudomonadota; class Alphaproteobacteria; order Rhizobiales; family Xanthobacteraceae; genus CANKHA01. The sequence continues at coordinate 14,437 of JAXDOO010000172.1, read as the reverse complement.
GGGCGGCTTCCCCTCAAGGGAATCGCGCTGGGTCGCGTATAGCGGTCCTGCGTAGGTCAGGCGAAATTCCATGCGTGGCCCATCCTCCGGCTGGCTTTCCGGATCGTTCAACAAAACTCGCCGTTCCGGGACTATCTGTCCCGAGAACATATCGCGATGGTACGCAAAGTCTAATATCCCCGGAAAAAGTGATTGCACTGATTGCAATGCCATCGCTACACTGCCCCATGGCCAGCCTAACCGTCCGCCAGCTTGACGAGGCCCTAAAGCAGCAGCTGCGCCTGCGCGCAGCCCGCAACGGCCGTTCGGTCGAGGACGAGGTGCGCACCATTCTCCGGAGCGCCGCATCCGAGGGGGCTGGCGCCCCGATTGCCGGCCCCATCCCCGCCGCGCAGTCGGCCAATGGCCCAGCTGCTCAGCCAGCGGCCGAAGCCACGACCCGCCGCATCCTGCTCATCATCGGCGGCGGCATCGCCGCTTACAAATCGCTCGACCTCATCCGCCGCCTGCGCGAGCGCGGCCTGTGCGTGCGCGTGGTGATGACCGCCGCCGCGCAGAAATTCATCACGCCTTTGTCGGCGGGCGCGATCTCGGGCGAGAAGGTTTTCACCGACCTGTTCGATCCCGAAAGTGAATTCGACGTCGGACATATTCGGCTGTCACGGGAAGCGGAGCTGATCGTCGTCGCCCCCGCGACCGCCGACCTCATGGCCAAGCTGGCGGGCGGGCATGCTGACGATCTCGCCACCGCCGTGCTGCTCGCCACCGACAAGAAAATCCTGCTGGCCCCGGCGATGAACCCGCGCATGTGGAGCAGCCCGGCAACGGGGCGCAATATCGCGCAGCTTTCCGCCGACGGCGTCGTGCTGGTCGGTCCGGGTGAAGGCGAGATGGCCGAGCCCGGCGAGCACGGCATCGGCCGCATGGCCGAGCCGCTGGAGATCGTCGCCGCCATCGAGGGCCTGCTGGCAAAGCCGAAACCCACGCGCCCGCTGGCCGGCAAGCGCGTGATCGTCACTTCGGGTCCGACCCATGAGCCGATCGATCCGGTGCGCTATATCGGCAACCGCTCTTCCGGCAAGCAGGGCCATGCGATCGCGGCTGCCGCCGCTGCCGCGGGGGCCGACGTGGTGCTGGTAAGCGGACCGGTGGCGCTGCCCGATCCCCCCGGCGTGCGCGTCGTCAGAGTGGAAACGGCGCAGGAGATGCTGGCCGCGGTGGAACAGGCTCTGCCGGCCGACATCGCGATCTTCGCTGCGGCCGTCGCCGACTGGCGGGTGGCGCAGATGCAGACCCATAAGATCAAGAAATCCGGCAAGGCACCCCCGCTGGCGCTAACGGAAAACCCCGACATCGTCGCCACGGTCGCCAAGCTCGGCAGTCGGCGGCCGGCGCTGGTGATCGGCTTTGCCGCGGAAACCGATCAGGTGATTGCCCATGCGCGGGAAAAGCTCACGGCCAAAGGCTGCGACTGGATCGTGGCCAATGATGTCTCGCCCGAGACCGGCGTATTCGGCGGCGACCGTAATACCGTGCATCTCGTCACCCCTTCCGGTGTAGATTCCTGGCCGCCGCAAAGTAAGGATCAGGTGGCGAAGAACCTGATCGCCCGGATCGGCGCAGCGTTGAAAGAATCCAAATGAATACGGTCGACGTGAAGGTGATCCGGCTGCCGCACGGCGCCGATCTGCCGCTGCCGGAATATCACAGCGCACAGGCGGCCGGCCTCGATCTGCTCGCCGCGGTCTCCGTCGACCTGATCATCCAGCCCGGGCAGCGCGCCTTGGTGCCGACCGGGATCGCGATTGCGCTGCCGCCGGGCAGCGAGGCGCAGGTGCGCCCGCGCTCCGGGCTGGCGGCGCGGCACGGCATCACCGTGCTCAATACGCCCGGCACCGTGGACGCCGACTATCGCGGCGAGATCCAGGTCATCCTGATCAACCTCGGCGAGGCGCCTTATGTGGTGCAGCGCGGAGCGCGGATCGCGCAATTGGTGATCGCGCCGGTGCTGCGCGCGAGCCTGTTGGAAAGCCAACAACTTGCCGGCACCAAGCGCGGGGGCGGCGGTTTCGGCTCGACCGGAACCGAGCCGGGCAAGAGCTAGCGCCTTCCTACTTCCCCCTTTCAGGAGGAGGTATGAAGTGGCTATACCGCTGCATTGAATTGGGGGAGGACAGCATGGCGCAAAGCCCGGGCCGCGGCCGGATCTACGGCTCGATTACTGAAACCATCGGCAATACGCCGCTGGTGCGGCTCAATCACCTGCCGCAGATGCACGACGTGAAGGCCAACATTCTCGCCAAGCTGGAATTCTTCAATCCGATCGGCAGCGTCAAAGATCGCATCGGCGTCGCCATGATCGATGCGATGGAAGCCAAAGGCGCGATCGGCCCCGACACCGTCATCATCGAGCCGACCTCGGGCAACACCGGCATCGCGCTCGCTTTCGTCGCCGCCGCGCGCGGCTACAAGCTTATCCTGGTGATGCCGGATTCCATGTCGTTGGAACGGCGCAAGATGCTGGTCTTGCTCGGCGCGCAACTGGAGCTCACGCCGGCGACGCAAGGCATGCGCGGCGCCATCGCGCGTGCCGAGGAAATGCTGCGCGCCAACAACAATGCGGTGATGCCCCAGCAATTCAGCAACCCGGCCAATCCGGAAATCCACCGCCGCACCACCGCCGAAGAAATCTGGAACGACACCCAAGGCGCGGTCGATGTCTTCGTCTCCGGCGTCGGCACCGGCGGCACCATCACCGGAGTCGGCCAGGTGCTCAAGCCGCGAAGGAAATCCCTGCAGGTTGTGGCGGTGGAGCCTGAAGACAGCGCCGTGCTCTCCGGCAAGCCACCCGGCCCGCACAAGATCCAGGGCATCGGCGCGGGCTTCATTCCCGAGATCCTCGATCGCTCGGTCATCGACGAAGTGGTCGCCGTCAGCAATCAGGACGCTTTCGACACCGCCCGCGTGCTCGCCAAGCATGACGGCATCCCCGGCGGCATTTCTTCCGGCGCCGCGGTGGCAGCCGCGCTGCGGATCGGGCAGCGCCCCGAAATGGCGGGCAAGAACATCGTGGTGATCATCCCGTCCTTCGCCGAACGGTATCTTTCGACGGCATTATTCGAAGACTTATAGAAGACTTATAACTGCGTTCGCCCGTTCACGGTCTGGACTCTTTCGGCGCGATTCCTCTTGGGGTTAAAGTCAATCGATTCGCGGCCGGGCGGAGGCTGCGCGCCCGGGCGCTGGATCACCGCTGCGCCGGGACGAAGGTGGGGGCTGGGCCGACATGCCGGATGCGATCCGGGCGACGGGCGGGAGCTTGGGAGCTCATCCGCGGCGAGGCGGATTCCTCGCAGTCGTCCTCGCTACGGTTCTTTTCCCTGCCGTCCCCGCGGCCCGCGCCGCGCTTCTCGATTTTTCGCCGATCGATTCCACCATCGCTGACTTCACCGGCCTCAATCAGCCCGATGTCGCGGGCTTGGCGCTGACGCTCGGCATCCTGTTATTCGCTGTGGTGACCGCGGTCATGCTGGTGCGCACGCGCAACCGCGCCACCCAGTCCGAAATCGCGGCCCGCGAGGAGATCATCGCGCTGAAGGCAGCTGTCGATCGCGCGCATGCGCTGCTGCTGGCCGAGCCGCAGGTGATCGTTGCCTGGGCCGCGGGTGGCGACAAGCCGGAGATCTTCGGCGATACCACCATGGTCACGCCGGTTTCCGCACCGCATCGCGTGCTGGCCTTCGGCACATGGCTGGAGCCCGCGCAGGCGCGCGCCATGGAGCGGCTGGTGGAAGCGTTGCGTAACGAGGGTGCAAGCTTCTCCACCGCGCTCACCACCCTGTCAGGACGGTCGATGGAAGTCGAAGGCCGCGCCATCGGCGGCCGCGCCGTTCTGCGGGTGCGCGATGTCGGGGGCGTGCGGCGCGATTTGACCGAGCTTTCAATCCAGCATGCCAAACTCCTGGGTGAAGTGGATTCACTGCGCACGCTGGTGGAGGCGCTGCCCTCGCCGATCTGGGCGCGCGACGAGAAGGGCTTGCTCAGTTTCGTCAATCACGCCTATGCCCGGGCGGTAGAGGCCAAAAGTCCCGCCGATGCCGTAGCACGGGGATTGGAATTGCTTGACCGCCCCGCTCGGGAAGAACTGGCACGCGCCTGCGCCGCTGAGGAATGCTACACAGGCCGCGTGCATGCTGTGGTAGCCGGCAGCCGGCGCGTTTTCGATATTCGCAGCGTGCCGACCGAGCGCGGCAGCGCCGGCATCGGCATCGACGCGACTGAGGTCGCGACGCTGCGTGCCGAGCTTAGCCGCGTGGCCGAGGCACACCGCCGTACGCTCGATCAGCTTGCTACCGGGGTTGCAATCTTCGACGGCAGGCAGCGGCTGACTTTCTACAATACCGCTTATCGCGTGCTGTGGGATCTCGAGCCGAGTTTTCTCGACCAGGCCCCCACCGACTCCGCCGTGCTCGACAAATTGCGTGCCGCACGCAAGCTGCCGGAGGAGCAGGACTTCCGGCAATGGAAAACCGGGCTGCACGAAGCCTATCGCGCCACCGAACCCTCGGAGACGGTGTGGTATCTGCCGGATCGGCGGACTTTGCGCGTCGTCACCACGCAGAATCCCGAAGGCGGCGTGACTTATCTGTTTGACGATGTGACCGAGCGGCTTGATCTCGAACGCCGATTCGACGCGCTGATCCGGGTGCAGGGTGAAACCCTCGACAATCTCACCGAGGGCGTGGCGGTGTTCGGCAGCGACGGCCGCCTGCGTCTGCACAATCACGCTTTCGCCCAGATGTGGCGGCTGACGCCGGAAAGTCTCGCCGAGCGGCCGCATATCGAGATGGTGATCGGGCTGTGTCGGTCGCTGCATGATGATGAGGTGACCTGGTATGCCTTGCGCTCAGCCGTCACCGCCATTGACAACCGGGAGCAGCTCACCGCCCGGCTGGATCGCCGCGATGGCAGCGTGATCGATTGCTCAACCGTCCCGCTGCCTGACGGAGGGACGCTGGTCGCCTTCCATGACGTCACCGATACCATCAACGTGGAACGGGCATTGCGCGAGAAAAACGAGGCGCTGGAGACCGCCGACGAGATCAAGATCGATTTCGTCCATCACGTTTCCTACGAACTGCGTTCGCCGCTGACCAATATCGTCGGCTTCGCGCATTTCCTCAGCGACCCGGCGACAGGTCCGCTTACCGACAAGCAGCGCGAATATCTCGACTATCTCACCACTTCCACCAACGCGCTGCTGGCGATCATCAACAACATCCTCGACCTGGCCACCATCGATGCCGGCACGATGACGCAGAGCCTCGGCCAAGTCGATATCCGCAACACCATGCTGGCCGCCGTCGAGGGCATTCAGGACCGGCTGGTGAATGGCGAACTGGTGCTCGATATGCGGGTCTCGCCCGACGCCGGCAGTTTCGTAGCGGACGAAAAGCGCGTGCGGCAAGTGCTGTTCAACCTGCTCGCCAATGCCGTGAGCTTCTCCCCGCCCGGCGGCACCATCACCCTGACGGCGGAACGGCGTCCCGACGCCGTTATATTTGCGGTGACCGACCGCGGCCCGGGCATTCCGCAGGAAGTGCAGGATCGGGTATTCGACTGGTTTGAGACCCATTCGCTCGGATCGCACCACCGCGGCACCGGACTTGGACTTTCGCTGGTGCGCTCCTTCGTTGAGCTGCATGGCGGTAGCGTGATGCTCGATTCCGATCTCGGCCGCGGCACGACCGTGACCTGTGTTTTCCCGCTCGAACAGCGTGCCGAGCGGACGGCGGCGTAACTAACGCACAGCAGAATTTCTCTTTTGATAGTTGCTGAAAGTGTTGACCCTCTCCTCATTCCTCCCACTTTTAGGGGGGCGACTTGGACTTCCTCCCTCTGGCCCCGAAGCGGCTAGTTCGACCTCGGCACTAAAGTGCTGAAACTCCGGTACACCCGACGGGGAGGGTCGGGGTCATACCGAAACGGTTTAGAACAGAGCAGATCGATGCTTCCCACCACGGCCGGCGGTTCGTGTTTCTCTCTGCAGGTGCCGGATGAAGCGGCGATGCATCGCTTCATGCGCGACATCGCTTTCACGCTGGAGCCGGGCGACCTGATCACGCTCTCGGGTGACCTCGGTGCGGGCAAGACTACTTTCTCGCGCGCGCTGATCCGATACTTGGCGGGCGATGAGAGTATCGAGGTTCCGAGCCCAACCTTCACGCTGATCCAGACCTATGAACTCGACGAGTTCCCTATCGTCCATGCAGACCTTTATCGTTTGGGAGCTTCATCCGAGCTGTCGGAGCTTGGCTTCGATGACCTTCCGGAAAACGCGCTGGTGCTGTTGGAATGGCCGGATCGCGCCGTCGGTTTTCTGCCGCCCGACCGGCTCGACATCGCCTTCACCATATCCCCGCAGGATGGCGAGACGTTTCGCAATGTGCGGGTCACTGGGTACGGGACATTCGCAGCCCGCGCCGAAGGCCTGGCGGCGATCCGCAATTTCCTGGACGAGAACGGGTTTGCCGAAGCCGAGCGTCTGCATCTGCAGGGCGATGCCTCCACCCGTTCCTATGAACGCCTGGTGCTAAACGGCCGGAGCTACATTCTGATGCATGCGCCGCGCCAGGCCGACGGCCCGCCGGTGCGCGAGGGCAAGCCCTATAGCGCCATCGCGCATCTGGCCGAAGACGTAAGCGCCTTCATCGCCATGTCGAAGGGATTGCGCGGTGCCGGCCTGTCCGCTCCGTCGATCTATTTCTCCGACAATGAAAAGGGCTTGCTGATCATCGAGGACCTTGGTGAGGAAAAGCTGGCCGAAGGCGAGCCGCCGGCGCCGATCCCCGAGCGTTACGAGGCCGCGGTGGATGTTTTGGTGGCGCTGCACGGCATGGCGCTTCCGCCTGTGCTGCCAATCGCCCCGCGGGTGGAATATCGGATTCCGTCTTATGATGCCCAAGCCTTCCTGATCGAGGTCGAGCTGTTGCTCGACTGGTATCTGCCGCGCATGGCCGCGACGATCTCGCCCGAGGACCGCGCCGCCTTCCTCGCGCTCTGGGATGATGCCCTGCAGCCCGTGCTCGCATCGCAGGCCACCTGGGTGCTGCGGGATTTTCATTCGCCCAACTTGCTGTGGCTGCCCGATCGCGAGGGGTTTGCGCGCGTGGGCCTGCTTGATTTCCAGGATGCGGTGCTCGGCCCCGCCGCTTATGATCTCGCCTCGCTGTTGCAGGACGCCCGCGTGGATGTGCCGGAAGGCCTGGAGATCACGCTGCTTGGCCGCTATGCGCGCAGGCGGCGGGAGGCAGACCCGAGTTTCGACACCCCCGCTTTTGTGAAAAGCTACACCACCGTCGCCGCTCAGCGCGCCACAAAGATCCTGGGCATCTTCGCCCGGCTGGATTTGCGCGACGGCAAGCCGCAATATTTGCGTCACATGCCGCGCATATTTGGCTACCTACAGCGCTCGTTGGTGCATCCCTCGCTTACTCCGCTGCGCGAGTGGTATGCGTCGCATGTGCCCACGGTGAAAGCGATATGAAGATTCCCGTTCCGAAGATCGCCATGCCGAAGCGCGCAATCGTGCTGGCCGCGGGCCTGGGCACCCGCATGCGCGGCTACAGTGACAAGCTGCCGAAGCCGCTGGTGAAAGTATCCGGCAAGACGCTGATTGATTACGCCCTCGACCGGCTCGCCGATGCCGGCGTCGAACAGACGGTCGTGAACGTGCATCACATGGCTGACGCGCTGGAAGCGTATCTTGCAACGCGCACGCGGCCGAAGATCGTGATCTCCGATGAACGCAAGGAATTGCTGGGCACCGGCGGCGGCGTGGTGAAGGCACTCGGGCATCTGGGCGAGGCGCCGTTTTTCTACATGAATTCGGATACGCTCTGGATCGACGGCGTGAAACCCAACCTGCCGCGGCTCGCGCAGGCCTTCGACCCCGCCGAAATGGACGCGCTGCTGCTGCTCGCGCCCACCACCACCAGCATCGGCTATGAGCAGCGCGGCGATTTCGCCATGAGCGCCGACGGCCGCCTGCGCCGGCGCCCTGAGCGCGAAGTGGTGCCCTTTGCCTATGCCAGCGCGGCGCTGCTCGCGCCGGCGCTGTTCAAGGACGCACCGAAGGGCGCGTTTCCCCTGACGGTGCTGTTTAATCGCGCCGCCGAACAAGGCCGCCTGCATGGCCTGCGGATCGACGGCATCTGGATGCATGTCGGCACATCCGAGGCGGTGGTCGAGGCCGAAGCCGCCATGATGGACAGCGCAGCCTGAGTCTTGGACCGTGCCGCCGTGTATGGTTGCGCTATGCCGAATCCCGCGCGCGTCTTTACCATCCCGGCCTCGACGCCCTTCCTGCCGACGCTCATCAAAGCTTTGATCGACGGCCGGCTGGTGGATGGCTTTGCGCCTGGCGCCGACCCGCTGGCGCTCGCGACCGCGACGCTCTATCTGCCGACCCGTCGTGCGGCGCGGCTGGCGCGTGATGTTTTCCTCGACGTGCTCGGCACCGAGGCGGCGATCCTGCCGCGCATCGTGGCCATCGGCGATGTCGATGAGGACGAGATCGCCTTTGACGAAGCCGGGCGCGGCGATTTCGGCGCCACGCTCGACGTGCCGGAAGCGCTGGACGGGCTGCAGCGGCGGCTGCTGCTCGCCACGCTGGTTACGACATGGGCCAAGACTCTCGCGCCCGGCAAAAAGGGCGAAGCGCCGCTGATCGCCAATAATCCCTCGGCGGCGCTGGCGCTGGCCGACGACCTCGCCCGGCTGATGGACGATCTGGCGACGCGGCAGGTGCCATTCGAACAGCTCGATGCGCTGGTGCCGAGAGAGGTGGATAATTATTGGCAACTCACGCTCGATTTCCTGAAGATCGCACGCGAAGCGTGGCCCGGTGTCCTTGCGGAAAAAGGTAAGATCGAGCCGGCCGCGCGGCGTAATTGGCTGATCAAGGCAGAAGCCGAGCGGCTAGCGCGCAGCAAGGGCCCGGTGGTGGCCGCAGGCTCCACCGGCTCGATTCCCGCCACTGCGGAACTGCTCGCCACCATCGCCGGCCTGGCGCAAGGCGCGATGGTCTTGCCGGGGCTCGACACCGATCTCGACACAGACTCCTGGGAGAAGATTGGCGGCGGCACCGAACAAAATCTTCCGCCTGCCGCGGGCCATGCGCAATTCGCCATGCACAGCTTGCTCAAACGCATCGGCATCACGCGCGATGCGGTGACGGTGCTGGCCGAGCCTGCAGCGCATGGACGCGAGCGCATTATCTCGGAAGCTTTGCGCCCGGCCGCGACGACGCAGCTCTGGCAGCAAAAGCTGATGGCGCCGGATTTCGCACAGCAGGCCGACATGGCGCTGTCTTCGATCAGCGTGATCGAAGCGGCCAATGCTGAAGAGGAAGCGCTCGCCGCCGCCGTCGCGCTGCGCGAGGCGGTGCAAAGGCCGGGCATGACAGCGGCGCTGGCCACGCCAGACCGCGCGCTGGCGCGGCGCGTGCTGGCGGCGCTGGCGCGCTGGAATGTGACCGTGAATGACTCCGGCGGCGATGCACTGCCGGACACGCCCGCCGGCGTTTTCGCGCGGCTCACCGCCGACGCCGCGCTCGGCGGTCTTGCGCCGGTGACGCTGCTGGCTCTGCTCAAGCACGCGCTGCTGCGGCTCGGCGGAGGAGAAAACGCGCAGACGGGCGCTGTTGCCGCGCTGGAACTGGCAGTGCTGCGCGGGCCGCGGCCGAAGCCCGGCACCGAAGGATTGATCCAGGCGCTGACGAATTTCCGCGCCCAGCGCGGCACGCTCTACCGCAGCGATCCGCGCAAGCAGCTGTCGGATGCGGAACTCGACCAGGCGGACGACTTGGCGCGCCGCCTCGCCGCTGCGCTGAAACCGCTGGAAAAATTACCGCGCAGAGCGGCGTCCTTCGCCGAGATCGCCATTTGTCACCGCAAAGCGCTCGAAGAACTCAGCACCGGCAAAGATGGCAAAGTCGCTGCCTTTGCCGGTGCCGACGGCAGCGCGCTCGCCCTGGCCTTCGACGAGATCGCCGAACATGCTGCGGCGGCATCCTTCGACATGACCCTCGCCGACTATCCGGATTTCTTCCGGGCGGCGGTTTCCGACCGCGTCGTGCGGCGGCCCGACCGGCCGGGCACCCGCGTGCATATTTACGGCCTCTTGGAAGCGCGGTTGCAGAATGTCGATCGCCTGGTGCTGGGCGGCCTCGTCGAGGGCGTCTGGCCGCCGGAGACCCGCAGCGATCCCTGGCTCAATCGCCCGATGCGCCATGAGCTTGGCCTTGATCTGCCCGAGCGGCGCATCGGCCTTTCCGCCCATGACTTCGCGCAATCGCTTGGCGCCGGGGAAGTGATCCTCACCCGGGCAGCCAAGCTTTCCGGCGCGCCGACGGTCGCGTCGCGCTTCACGCAGCGGCTGCAGGCGGTGGCCGGAGAAGTGCGCTGGAAAGCGGCGCTGGCGCGGGGCGATAAATATCTGCACTGGGCGCGCGCGCTCGATCAGCCGGAGATGCCGCCGAAATCGGCTCCGCGCCCGCAGCCGAAGCCGGGGGTGGAGTTGCGCCCACAATCCCTCTCGGTCACCGAGATCGAGCTCTTGCTGCGCGACCCTTACTCGATCTATGCGCGCCATGTTCTGCGCTTGCAGCCGCTCGATGCGGTTGATACGCCGCCGGGCGCGCGCGACCGCGGCACGGTGATCCACGAGGCGATCGGCACCTTCACCGAGCGCTACAAGGAAGCCCTGCCCGCCGATCCTCTCGAAGAGCTGTTGCGGCTCGGCCAAGAAGGCTTTGCCAAGCTGGAGGATTTTCCCGACGCACGCGCCTTCTGGTGGCCGCGCTTCCAGCGCGTGGCGCGCTGGTTCGTCGAATTCGAAAAGGAACGGCGGGAAAATCTCGGCAGGCTTCACGCGGAAGTCCGCGCCACGCACGAAATCCAATTGGGCGACAAGGTTTTTAAGTTGAATACGCGCGCCGACCGCATCGAGGAACTGAACGATGGTTGTTATGCCATCATCGATTACAAAACCGGCCGGGCGCCGTCTTCGAAGCAGGTGAAATCCGGGCTCTCGCCGCAGCTCACGCTGGAGGGTGCCATTCTTCGCAAGGGAGGCTTCGACGGCATTGCGGAAGGCGCATCGATCGCGAAGTATCTCTATGTCGAGCTGCGTGGTGGCGAGCCAGCGGGCGAGCAAAAATTCATCGACATGGATAAGACGAGCCCCGACATCGAAGCCGAAAACGCGTTGCGCAAGCTGACCCAAGTTCTGATCAGATTCACCGATCCGGACACCGGCTACGCATCGCGCGAACGCCCGATGTTCATGGGCCGTGGCGGCGGCGATTACGACCATCTGGCACGCGTGCGGGAATGGTCGCTCTCGGGCGGCGTCGCGGACGAGGAAGGGGACGTCGAATGACCGAGCGCGTCGTCCCCGAGGCCCTCATTACCAAACAGCATGACGCGTCGGATCCCGCCGTGTCGGCCTGGGTCTTCGCCAACGCCGGCGCTGGCAAGACCCATGTGCTGGCGCAGCGGGTCATTCGCCTGCTGCTGGAGGGAACCAAGCCGGAAAAAATCCTCTGCCTCACCTTCACCAAGGCGGCGGCGGCCAATATGGCCAATCGCATCTTCGAGACGCTTGGCGGCTGGACCGCCCTCGACGACGAAAAACTCGATGCAGAAATCCGCCAGACCGGCACGAGGGCCGTCAGCGCAAACCTTCGGCAAAAGGCGCGGCAGCTTTTCGCCTCGGCGCTGGAGACGCCGGGTGGGCTGAAGGTGCAGACCATTCACGCCTTCTGCACCAGGCTGCTGCAGCAATTCCCCTTCGAGGCCAATGTGCCGGCGCATTTCAGCGTGCTGGAGGAAACCCAGCAGCAGCAGTTATTGGAGCAGATCCGCAGGGAAGGATTGCTGAAAGCGGCGAATGCCGCGGACAGTGAGACCGGCCGGGCGTTGACCGCGATCATTCCCATTTGCAGTGATTTTGCCTTTCAGAACGCGCTGAACGAAGCCATCCGCAAGCGCGGCGCCATCTCGCAATGGCTGGACGCGGCCGGCGGCATCGAACCGGCCATGGCGCAGCTTTCGCTGGCGCTCGGCATCAAGCCGGACGACACGCTGGAGGCGGTTGAAGCCGCTATTACCGGCGGTCCGCATTTGGCGTCGGAGGACTGGATTTCGACGGCAGAGATTTGTGCCGCAAGTTCGTCCAACGACAGGGATCAGGCCACCCGCCTTAGGACCGCGGCGGCACTGACGGGTACCTCGCGACTGAACGCCTATCTGGAAGTATTTTTCAGGCAAGACGGTAAAGAGCGCGCGACATTAATCACCAAAGGGCTCGCCAACCAAAGCCCCGGCTTGGCGCAACGTTTTTCTGACGAGAAGCTCCGTGTGCAAAGTCTCTGCGAGCAGCGCCGGGCGATCCTTGCCCGCGACCGCACCAAAGCCCTGCTCACCTTGGCCATGGACGTAGTCGATCACTACGCAGCCGAGAAGAATCGCCGCGGCCTTCTCGATTACGATGATCTCATCGTCCGCACCCGCGATCTGCTCGCCAGTACGGAAGCCGCCTGGGTGCACTACAAGCTGGATCTCGGCATTGATCACATCCTGATCGATGAGGCGCAGGACACCAGCCCCGCGCAGTGGGACATCATCAAGCGTTTTGTTTCCGAATTCACCGCCGGCGCCGGCGCTCGCAGTGGAGTCGAACGAACGGTTTTCGCCGTCGGCGACGAGAAGCAATCGATCTTTTCATTCCAGGGCGCGGTGCCCGTGGCATTTGATGAGATGCGGCGCTTTTTTGAAAAAGCGCATAAAGACGCCGGAAAGATATTCCTTCCTCTCCCGCTGCAATATTCTTTCCGCTCCGTGCCTGCGGTCCTGCAGGCAGTCGATACGGTTTTCAGCCAGCGCCTTGCCTTTAAGGGCCTGACTTTCGTCGAGGCAGCGACCGTGCATGAGGCCGTGCGGGCGGCGTCGCCCGGCCTGGTCGAGCTATGGGATCTGATCGAGCCGGAGGAAACGGACGAGGTCGATCCCTGGGATGCGCCGTTTGACCTTGTCACGGCGACGAGCCCGCGGGTGAAACTGGCGCGGCAGATCGCTGGCGCCGTGAAGACATGGCGCGCCCGCGGCGATCTTGTAGGCGATTTCCCCGACCGCCATCCGGTCCGCGCGGGCGACATCCTGATCCTGGTGCGGCAGCGCGGGCCGTTATTCGAAGCCATCATCCGTGCGTTGAAGAATGCCGGCGTGCCGGTGGCCGGCGCGGATCGCCTCGTGATCACCGAGCATATCGCGATCATGGATCTGCTGACGCTGGCCGATGTCGTGTTGCATCGGCGCGATGATCTCGCCTTGGCGACGATTCTGAAAAGCCCTTTGTTTGGTCTCTGTGAGGATGACCTGCTGGCACTGGCCGCGCCGCGCAAAGGCACGCTGCGCGCCGCCTTGCGGCAGCAGCGTCCGGATCTGGCAGACAAGCTCGACGGCATCGCGCAGTCGGCGCGTCACTGTACGCCGTTTTCGTTTTATGCCGAGCTCCTTGGGGCCAAGGGCGGGCGCAAAGCATTCCTGTCGCGGCTAGGGCTCGAGGCCAACGACGCTCTCGACGAATTTCTCACGCTCGCACTGGACTACGAGTCACGCGAGACGCCATCGCTGCAAGGCTTTGTCGCCTGGCTACGCACCGCTTCCGCAGCTGTGAAGCGCGATATGGAAATGGCGCGTGACGAAGTGCGGGTGATGACGGTGCACGGCGCCAAGGGCCTGGAGGCGCCGATCGTGATCCTTGCCGACACCACAACCTTGCCGGCCGGCCCGCCGCATTTACAGCCACGGCTGCTCGATCTGCCCGCACGGAATGCCGCACCCGACGCCCCCAACCGCATCGTCTGGGTACCGCGCAAGGTGGACGACGTCGGCGCAACAGGCCTCGCGCGGGCGAAGTTTATCGACGAAGCCGAGGATGAGCACCGGCGCCTACTCTACGTGGCCATGACGCGGGCGGCAGACCGGCTCGTGATCTGCGGTGCCGTCGGGGAAAAGGCCATGCCTGCGGGCTGCTGGTACGACCTTGTGCGGCAGGGGCTGGAAGGCGCCGGCGTTCTCACCGAAGAGCCGGCCGATTTTGGCACGGAAACCGTAAAGCGTTTTCGGAAATTCCAGCATGTGAGCGAAACCGGAACAGCAACATCGTTGCCCGCCGCCGATGAGGCGCCGCCGTCCTGGCTGCGCCATATTGCCCCCGCGGATGCCGAAGCGCTGAAGCCGATCACGCCATCCATGTTTTACGATGAACAGGCACCGCTTGCGTCCACCGCCGCAGGCGAAGGAAGAGAAAAGGCACTCGCGCGCGGCAATCTCGTGCATCGCCTGATGCAGTCGCTTCCTGACCTGCTGCC
>JAXDOO010000171.1:0-12175 GCA_034668865.1 Alphaproteobacteria bacterium | reverse complement strand
CGCCGCGCGCCGCGCCGGCGTCACGCTGATGGTGGGGCATGTCGAGCGCTTCAATCCGGCGGTGCAGACTATCAAGGACGCGATCCGGGGCGAGGACATCCTGTCGATCGCGATCACCCGCGTCGGTCCGTTCCCGCCGCGCATGTCGAATGTTGGCGTGGTCATCGATCTCGCCGTGCACGATATCGATCTGATCCGCTGGTTCACCGATTCCGAAATCATCGAAGTGCAGCCGCAGCTTTCCAGCGCGGTGGCCGAGCGCGAGGACATCGCGCTTTTGCAATTCCGTACCGCCTCGGGCGTGCTCGCGCATATCAACACCAACTGGCTGACACCGTTCAAGGCGCGCAACGTCACGGTGGCAACGCGCGGCAAATACGTGATGGGCGATCTGCTGACCCGCCAGGTCACCGAGTGTTTCGGTTTCCAGCCCGACGGCAGTTATTCCATGCGGCACCTTTCGGTCGGCCATGCCGAGCCGTTGCGTGCGGAGCTGATGGCCTTCATCAGCGCGATTGCCAGCAACGAGCCGCCCGCCGTCACCGGGGAGGAAGGCGTCGCCTCACTCGAGATCGCCATTCAGTGTCTGGAGGCCACGCCTGCGCAGGTCGGGGCCGCGCACCGCAAAGCTCCTCGCCGCGTGGCCGGCTGACGCGCGAGCCGCGCTTTTGGAATTATGAGCCTGATGAACCAGCACGCTCGCCTCGATAGCACTCCGATTCCCTTCATTGATGTTGCCGCCCAGCGCCGCCGCCTCGGCAGCGCCGTCGATGACGCCATCGCGCGCGTGCTTGCGCATTGCCAATTCATCATGGGCCCCGAGGTGCAGGCTTTCGAGAAGGATCTCGCCGCCTTCTGCGGCGCGCGCCACGCCATCAGCTGCGCCAGCGGCACCGACGCGCTCTTGCTCGTGCTGATGGCCAGGGGCATCGGCCGTGGCGATGCGGTGTTCTGTCCGGCTTTTACTTTCTGCGCCACGGCGGAAGTCGTCGCGCTTCTAGGCGCGACGCCAGTCTTTGTCGATATCGACGAGGCGACTTTTAATCTCGATCCGGCGAGCCTGAAGCGCGCCATCGCGGTGGCGAAGCAAAAGGGGCTGACGCCCAAGGCCGTCATTCCGGTCGATCTGTTCGGCCTGCCGGCGGACCACGACACGGTGGCGGCAATCGCCAAGGCGGAAGGCTTGTTTGTGCTTGACGATGCCGCGCAGGGCTTCGGCGCGACTTACAAGGGACGCAAGCTCGGCACGCTCGCGCCCGCCACCGCGACCAGTTTCTTCCCGGCCAAGCCGCTCGGCTGTTTCGGCGACGGCGGCGCTGTGATGACCGACGACGATACCCTGGCGGAAATCATCCGCAGCCTGCGCGTTCATGGGCAGGGCGCCGATCGCTACGACAATGTGCGCATCGGGATCGCTGGGCGGCTGGACACCATGCAGGCCGCGGTGCTGATCGAGAAGCTGAAAATTTTCCAGGACGAAATCGCCGCGCGTAACGAGGTGGCCAGGCGCTACAATGAAGCGCTCGCCGATGTCGCGACCGTGCCGCAGGTGCCGGAGGGCTACACCTCGGTCTGGGCGCAATACACCATCCGCCTGCAACCTGGCCGGCGTGACCAGCTCGGCGCCGAGCTGAGGGCGCAAGGCATCCCAACCGCGATCTATTATCCGCGCCCACTGCACAGGCTCGCGGCCTATACGAGTTTCCCGGTGGCGGAAGGCGGCGTGCCGGTATGCGAGAAGCTGGCGGAAGAGGTCATCAGCCTGCCGATGCATGCCTATCTAGACGTGCCGATCCAGGACCGCATCGTCGGTGCTGTTCGCCGCGCACTCGGCGCGTGACGTTCCTTCTATCTCCGGGCAGGGGAGGGGAAGATCAAGAACCGGCGCAGCCTTCTCAGCTTCTCTTATAAATATCTTCCAGCCGGACGATATCGTCCTCGCCGAGATAGCTGCCGGTCTGCACCTCGATCAGCTCAAGCGGGATCTTGCCGTGATTGGCGAGGCGGTGCACGGAGCCGATCGGGATATAGATCGACTCGTTCTCGTGCACGATGCGCTGCTCCTCGCCGATCGTGACTTCGGCAGTGCCGCGCACCACCACCCAATGTTCCGCGCGGTGCCGGTGCTTTTGCAATGACAACGTGCCCTCTTCGCGCACGACGATGCGTTTGACCTGGAAACGCTCGCCGGCGTCGATCGACTCGTAATAGCCCCACGGCCGATAGACGCGGCGATGGCTGGTCGCCTCCGGGCGCTTCAAGGCCTTCAGCTTCTCCACCAGTTCGCGCACGTGCTCCGCCCGCTCGCGCGGGATCACCAGCACGGCGTCGGTAGTGGAGACCACCACGAGATCCTTGACGCCGACGACAGCGGTGAGCCGGTCGTCCGAATGGATGACGCAATTGCTCGTATCGGTGGTGACCACCTGGCCCTGCACCGCGTTGCCGGCGCCATCGCGCGCGCTCACGTCAGAGACCGCGTCCCAGCTTCCGATATCGGACCAGCGATATCGCGCTTCCACCACTGCCGCGCGGTCGGTCTTCTCCATCAGCGCATAGTCGATGGATTTCTGCGGCGCGCGCGCGAAGGCATTCGGGTCAAGCCGCAGGAAACCGAGATCAGTGGTCGCCGCCGCTACCGAAGCTTCGACGGCTTCGACTAGCGTAGGCTCGAACCGCCTAAGCTCTGCGAGCAGCACATCGGCGCGGAACAGGAAATTTCCGGAATTCCACAGATAGCCTTCCGCGATGTAGCGCGCGGCAGTGGCGGCATTCGGCTTCTCAACAAACTTCTCTACCTTGTAGGCGTCCTTCGGTCCGAGCGGCTTACCGCGCAGGATATAACCGTAGCTCGTTTTCGGCTCCGTCGGCTTGATGCCGAAGGTGACGATATGGCCGGCGTCGGCAGCTTCCCGCCCAGGCTGGCAGGCTTGCACGAAGAGCTCTGAGTCGAGCATGACATGATCGGCGGCTAGCGTGAGCACCACCGCGTCCGCATCCTGCTTCATCGCCAGCACGGTCGCAGCCGCGATGGCGGCAGCGGAATCCCGGCGCAGCGGCTCGATCACGATCATCGCTTCCAGCCCGCATTTTTCTGCCTGGTGGCGAGCGAAGAAATGAAATTGTCCCCCGGTCATCACGATCGGCGCGGCGAAGGCGCTCCGGTCCGTCACCCGTTGCAGAGCCTGCTGATAGGTGGAGAGAGTGCCGACGAGCGGCAGAAATTGCTTGGGGAGCGCATCGCGCGACACCGGCCATAGCCGGGTGCCCGCGCCGCCGGCGAGAAGAACGGGTACGATGGGGGAAGGGGCCATGGGCAGTTTTGATTCGCCTTAGCGTTGCCGCGTCTATTTCCATTTATTTCACATGGAAGGTTAATGATCGAGCGTATTCTAACCGTCGGCGGCCTGACTTTGGTGTCGCGAATCACCGGCTTTATCCGCGACATCATGCTGGCGGCGATCCTGGGCGCCGGGCCGGTGGCAGACGCCTTTTTCGTGGCGCTGCGTCTGCCCAATCATTTCCGCGCCATTTTCGCCGAAGGCGCCTTCAATGCAGCCTTTGTTCCGGCCTATGCGCGCATCCGGGAGCAGGGCGGCGCGGAGCGGGCCGGTGTCTTTGCCGACCGAATCTTTACGCTGCTGCTGCTGAGCCAGATCGTTTTGCTGGGGGTGGCGCTGGTCTTCACCCCAGAGGTGATCGCGCTGCTGGCGCCCGGTTTCAACGACGATCCCACCCGATTCCCGCTCGCGGTGGAAATGACCCGCATCACATTTCCCTACCTGCTGCTGGTAACTTTGGTGACGCTTTATGGCGGCATCCTCAATGCGCTGCAGCGTTTCGCCGCCGCCGCAGCAGCGCCTATCCTGCTGAATCTTTCGATGATGATGACGCTGGCAATGGCGGCGTCCTTTCCGACCGCGGGGCATGCCGCGGCCTGGGGCGTGCTGCTGGCGGGAATGCTTGAATTCGTCCTGGTCGCTGGCGACACCCGGCGGGCTGGCGTGAAGCCGTGGTTCCGCTGGCCCGGCTTCGACGTCGATGTGCGAAAATTCTTCCGCGCGCTCGGCCCGGCGACGGTCGGCTCCGCCGGCGTGCAGCTCGCGCTATTCGCCGATACGATCCTCGCGAGCTTCCTAGCCACCGGTGCGCTCTCGGCGCTCTATTACGCCGACCGGCTCAATCAATTACCGATCGGCGTCATTGGCATTGCCGCGGGTACCGTGGTGCTGCCGGAAATGGCGCGCCGCATTGCGGCGGGCGACGACGTCGGCGCGCGCCGCGCGCAGAACCGCGCCATCGAGCTGACGCTGCTGCTTTCCATTCCCTGCGTCGCCGCCTTCCTGATCCTGCCCGAGTTGATTATGCGCGCGCTGTTCGCCCGCGGCGCCTTCACCTCCGCAGACGCGGTGGCGGCTGGGCAAACGCTCGCGGCTTATGCGCTGGGCCTCGTGCCTTTCGTGCTCATCCGTAGCGTGGTCGCCACTTTCTTTGCGCGCGGCGACACCGCCAATCCGGTAAAGGCGGCGCTCGCCGCGGCCGGGGTCAATATCGGCTTCAAGATCCTGCTGGTAGGATCGCTGGCGCAGGTGGGACTTGCGCTCGCCACCTCGATCGGCGCCTGGATCAATCTCGCTTTGGTATTATGGTTGGCTGGACGGCGGGGACTGATCGGCCTCGACCCTGACTTGCGCCGCGCGATGCTTAAAATTGCGGCAGCCGGTATCGCGCTAGGGTGTGCGCTTTGGCTCGGCCAATTTCTCGTCGCGCATTGGGTGCATGATGACATGGCGTTGCGCGACGAAGCCAGGCTGGCGTTGCTTGTGGCGATTGGCGCGGTGGTCTATGGCGGAGTCGTGCTGGCCCTGTTCGGGCGGCAATGGCTTGCGGCTTTTCGCCGGCCCGCCGGCCCGCCCCTTTAACCGGACGCGTCGAGCGCCTACCTTTGTGCGATCGTCGGGCCCTCGAGACAAGACGCCAATGATTTCCTTCAAGTCCTCCCGCTTTATTGCCTCGTGGCTCGTGCTTGCGCCGCTGTTGACGGCCTGCGGGGAGAACCAGCAGCAGGCCGCGCCGCCGCCGCCGGCGGTTACGGTTGCCAAGCCGGTCAAGCAAATGGTGACTGACCAGGATGAATATGTCGGCCGCTTCGTGGCGGTGGACGCGGTCGAAGTCCGCACTCGCGTGGCCGGCACGCTCGACGCCGTGCATTTCAAGGACGGCCAGATAGTTGCCAAGGGCGATCTTTTATTCAGCATCGACCACCGGCCGTTCGAGAACACGCTGGCGCAGGCGCGCGCCAATCTCTTGCTCGCGCGCTCCAATCTCACTTTCGCGGAAAGCGACTTGACGCGCGGGCAACAGCTCGTGAAAGAAAGGACGATCTCCGAGCAGGTGTACGACCAGCGTGCCCAGACCAAGCGCAACGCCGAGGCCTCGGTCGCAGCCAACCAGGCGGCGGTGAGCCAGGCCGAGCTGGATCTCGAATTCACCGAAATTCAGGCGCCGATCAGCGGGCGCATCGGCGACCGCCGCGTTTCGCCCGGCAATCTCGTCGCCGCCGGGGCGGGCGCGACCGTGCTGGCAACCATCGTCTCCACCGATCCTATCCGGTTCGAATTCACTTTCGACGAGGCTTCGCTGCTCCGCTACGATCGCCTTGCCAAGCAAACAGCCGATCCAACCACGCGCGGACTCTCGCTGCCTTTGAAGCTCAAGCTGATCGACGAACAGGACTTCCTCCACGAGGGCAAGATGGACTTCGTCGACAACGTGATCGACAGCACCAGCGGTACTATCCGCGGCCGCGCGGTTTTCGCTAACAAGGACGAGAAGTTTGTGCCCGGAATGTTTGGCCGCGTGCAGATTCCGGCCGGCCCGCCGGCAGAGGCGCTGCTGGTGCCCGACAGCGCGATCGGCACCGACCAGACGCGCAAGTTCGTCTACGTGGTGGAAGCGGACAATTCCGCGAAGCAGGTCTACGTAACGCTCGGGTCGGTCTTCGACGGCCGGCGCGTGGTGAAGGACGGGCTGACTCCGGAATCCCGCGTCGTGGTCAACGGCCTGATGCGGGTGCGTCCGGGCATTAAGGTCACCCCGCAGGAGGAGGGCGCCGCGCCGCCCGCGCCCGGCACCCCTACGGCAGCCAAATAGTACAGGGCAAAGGCCGATGCGTATCTCGCATTTCTTCATCGACCGGCCGATTTTCGCCGCGGTAGTATCGATCATCATCGTAATCCTGGGCGGCGTGTCTTTTGCGCGCCTGCCGGTCGCGCAATATCCCGAGATCGCCCCGCCCACCATCAACGTCGCCGGGCAATATCCCGGCGCCAGCGCCGAGATCGTGGCCTCCACCGTGGTGTCGCCGATTGAGGATCAGATCAACGGCGTCGAGGGAATGCTCTATGTCTCCTCCAATGCGACGTCGGACGGCCGCTTCTCTATCGCCGTCACTTTCGATCTCGGCGTCAACCTCGACATCGCCCAGGTGCAGGTGCAGAACCGCGTCGCCATCGCGCAGCCGCGGCTGCCCGTCGATGTGCGCAATATCGGCGTCACCGTCGGCAAGGCCTCGCCCGACCTGATGATGGTCGTGCATCTCTACTCGCCCGACAAATCCCGCGACCAGCTTTACGTCTCGAACTTCGCCAGCCTCGAGATCAAGGACGCGCTGACGCGCGTTGACGGTGTCGGCTCCATCACGGTGTTCGGCAGCCGCGACTATGCCATGCGGGTGTGGCTGGATCCCGGCCGGCTGCAATCGCTCGGGCTGACCGCGCAGGACGTCGTCGCCGCAGTACAGGGACAAAATCTGCAAGTTGCTTCCGGAGTGCTCAATCAGCCGCCGGCCGAAAGTTCGCTTGCTTTCCAGGTCTCGGTGCAGACGCAAGGGCGGCTGATTACCCCGGCTGAGTTCGGCAATATCGTGGTGAAACAGACCCCGACAGCGGTGGTGCGGTTGAGCAACGTCGCCCGCATCGAGTTGGCCGCGCAGGATTACGGCACCAACTCTTATCTTAATCGCGACCCCGCCGTGGCGCTTGCGATCTTTCAGCGGCCCGGCTCCAACGCTATCGCAACCGCGAAAGCCATCCGCGCCACGATGGCGCAGTTGAAGCCTCGCTTCCCCGCAGGCGTCGAGTACGCAATCGTTTATGACCCAACGACCTTCATTCAACAGTCTGTCGATGAGGTGGAAATAACGATTCTCATCGCCGTGGTGCTGGTGGTCCTGGTGATCATCATGTTCCTGCAGACTTGGCGCGCGGCGGTGATTCCGATCATCGCGATTCCGGTCTCTTTGATCGGCACCTTTTTCTTTATGACTTTGTTCGGCTTCAGCCTGAACAACCTGTCGCTGTTCGGCCTGGTGCTCGCGGTCGGTATCGTGGTGGACGACGCCATCGTGGTGGTGGAGAACGTCGAGCGCAATATCGAAAACGGCCTAAATCCGCGCGAGGCCGCGATCCGCAGCATGAACGAAGTGGGCGCTGCGCTGATCGCCATCTCGCTGGTGCTCACCGCGGTTTTCGTCCCGTCCGCCTTCATCACCGGCATCTCCGGCCAGTTCTACCGGCAATTCGCCCTCACCATCGCCAGCGCCACGCTGATTTCTCTCACGGTGTCATTGACGCTGTCGCCGGCGCTTTGCGCCCTGCTGCTGAAGCCGCATGAGCATCGCAAGCCGTCGCCCTACTTGCGCCCGGTGCACGTATTCTTTGGTCTCTTCAACCGCGGCTTTGATGCGTTTTCCCACGGTTATAGCCGGCTGATAGCGCGCGTCGTGAGCATCGGCGGCATCATGCTGGCCGTCTATGCGACGGTGCTGGTGCTGGGGATTTTCGAATTCCGGGCCGCCCCGGTCGGCTTCATTCCGCAATTGGACCGCGGCTATATCATCGTGGCCGCGCAACTGCCGCCGGCCGCGGCGATCGATCGTACCGACAAGGTGCTGCGCCGCGCGGTCGATATCGCGCTCGATACGCCGGGCGTCGCCGGCGCGGTGAATTTCGTCGGCTTTTCCGGCGCGACCTTCACCCAGGCGTCGAATTCCGGCGCCGCCTTTCTTGTGCTCGAGCCGTTCGACAAGCGCGCAGGCGACCGGGCGAAGTCGGCCGCCGGCATTCAGGCCGAGCTGTTCAAGCGTTTCGCGCCGATCCAGGACGCGCTGGTGCTGGTGATCCTGCCGCCGCCGGTGGCCGGCATCGGCAATGCCGGCGGCTTCCGCATGATGATCGAGGACCGCGGCGGGCGCGGACCGGTGGCTTTGCAGCAGGCGGTCTATGCCATGATGGGCCGGGCAGCCGAGACGCCGGGGGTGAACCAGGTGTTCTCGCTGTTCGAGACGTCGACGCCGCAGCTTTATCTCGATATCGACCGCACCAAAGCGCAACTGCTCGGCATCAACGTCCCCGACGTCTTCGCCTCGCTGCAGACCTTTCTCGGCTCATCCTATGTCAACGACTTCAATTTGCTCGGCCGCACCTTCCGGGTGGTCGCGCAGGCCGACGGCAAATACCGGCTGGAGCCGGACGACGCGCTGAAAATCCGCGTGCGCAATGCCAGCGGCGAGACCGTGCCGATCGGCGCCTTCACAACCGCCGGCGACCGTTCCGGTCCGTTCCGCGTCCCGCGCTACAATCTTTATCCGGCGGCCGAACTCGACGGCGCGCCCGCTCCCGGCTTCTCGCAGGGGCAGGCCATCGAAATCATGCAGAAGCTCGCCGCCGAGACGTTGCCGGAAGGCTTCAACTATGAATGGACCACGCTTGCCTTCCAGCAATTGCGCGCGGGCAACACGGCGGTCTTCGCCTTCGTGCTCGGGGTGGCTTTCGTGTTCCTAGTGCTGGCGGCGCAATTTGAAAGCGTGACGCTTCCCTTCGCAGTCATCCTGATCGTGCCAATGTGTCTGGTAGCCGCCATCACCGGCGTGCTGATCCGCGGGCAGGACAACAACATCCTGACGCAAGTGGGATTCATCGTGCTGATAGGCTTGGCGGCGAAGAATGCGATTTTGATCGTGGAATTCGCCAAACAGCTGGAAGAGCAGGGACGCGACCGCTTCGCCGCCGCGGTGGAAGCCGCACATCTGCGGCTTCGCCCGATTCTGATGACCTCGCTCGCCTTCATCTTCGGCGTGGTCCCGCTGGTGATCGCGACCGGCGCCGGCGCCGAGATGCGCCAGGCGCTCGGCCCCGCGGTGTTCTTCGGCATGATCGGGGTGACCGCCTTCGGCCTGATCTTCACGCCGGTGTTCTATGTGGTATCGCGCGGCGTCGCCGATTGGGTGAGCCGCCGTTTCGGCAGGGGGAAGGCCCTCGCGCATCCGGCCGAGTAAGGCGCGCGAGCGGCGTTTTGCCGCGCTGGCCCGGGCCGGAAATACGCGCAGGCTGGGGGGAATAGTGAAGTGTTTCCGGGGTTACACGAGGATTACCCGCCGTTTTCGCAGACGCCAATGGAGGATCCGAATGATTCGAGTCTTGTGTGTGGTCTCCGTCGCAGCCGTTACCTTGAGCGCGACAATGGTCTTGGCCCAGCAGAATCCCATTCTCGCCCGCCAGGAGATCATGAAAAAGTCCAATGATAACTTGAAAATGATAACCGCGATGTCGAAAGGTGAAGCACCGTTCGACGCCGCCAAGGCGAGCGCGACCTATGCGGAAATGGAGGACAGCTACAAGAAGGCGCAAGGTCTGTTCCCTGACAATTCCAAGACCGGCGAGAAGACCCGCGCGTCTCCGAAGATCTGGGAAGACCGCGCCGACTTCGATACCAAGCTGGCAGCCTTCATCAAGGTTGCAGGCGAGGCAAAGGCGAAGGCGACAAGCGAAGCAGCCTTCAAGGAAATTCATCCCGCCGTCATCAAGGCCTGCGACAACTGCCATGAGGGCTATCGCCTGCGGCGGCAATAGCCATTTGATCAGATCTGCAACGCAAACACCCGCCGGCTCCCACCGGCGGGCGTTTGTTTTCCGCGGGCGTTACTTGGTGACTTGGCCGCGAATCTCTCCGCTCGGATTGGCGGCGGTGTGGATGTTGACGTAATACCTGCCGGCCTGCAGGTCGGCCGCCTGCGCATCCGTTAATGTCGCGGAACCGGTTACCGGGCTCTTGGCCTGGTTCGGGATCGGCACGGCGACGCCGGCATTCTTGCCGGTTTCGGCCGGCCCGTGGAAATGCGCCGCGGTGGCGGGGCCGCTCAGACCGGAATAAGTCACGGTCCACGACAGCTTCTTGGACGCCGGATCGAAGTTCACCTCCGCCGCGCCTTTGCCTTGCGTCGTGATGGGCGGCACTTCCTGCGCGCCAGTCAGATCGGCCTTCATCTTCATCTCTTGGGCGAAAGCGGCGGGGGCGGCCAGGATGGCAATGGCAGCAATGCTGCCGCATAGAATCTGTCTGTTCACGAGAACCTCCCTGTTTGGCGAAGTGACCGGAGCCACCTGCGATGAACCCCGGCTTGTTGCGGTTATTCCTTTCGCGTCACTTGGAAGCCGGGAGGCGATAGTGTGTTCTTAAAGAGGGGTGGACTTCATCCCGGCGCCGTTCCACTTGTCTGCAAATTACCGTCATTGAGGTCAGGACCGTGTTGCGAAAGCTGATCATCGCGGGAGTGATTGTCGCCGCCGTCGGTCTTCTCGGTTTTGCGATTCTCACAAGGCCGCAGGCAATACCGGCGCGTGCGCTCGGTCCGCATCAGCCCAGCCTGGAAAACGGACGGACCATGTTTTTGGCGGGCAATTGCGGCTCTTGCCATGCTTCGCCCAATCAGGACGACGACACGAGGCTCGGCGGCGGTGGCGCAACGAAAACGCCGTTCGGCACCTTCTATACTCCCAATATTTCGCCGGAGGAAAAAGACGGCATCGGGGGCTGGACCGAAGCCCAGTTCGTCACCGCGCTCGCAACAGGCACTTCTCCGGACGACGCGCATTACTATCCGGCGTTTCCTTACCCGTCGTTCCAACGCATGAGCTTTGGCGATCTGCGTGATCTCTTCGCCTACATCAAGACGCTGCCGAAGGTCACGGGCAAGGCGCCAATGCATGATCTGTCGTTTCCATTCAACATTCGCGCCTTACTTGGGGGTTGGAAGCTGTTGTTCCTCGAGGCCGAGCCGTTCCGGCCCGATCCGACAAAATCCGTGGAATGGAATCGGGGCGCTTATCTCGTCAACGGTCCGGCGCATTGCGCCGAATGCCACAGCCCGCGCAACTTCCTCGGCGGCATCGTGCAACGCCAGCGTTTTGCCGGCGGGCCAGATCCCGAAGGCAAGGGTTTCGTTCCTAACATCACGCAGAAGGGCCTCGGCGACTGGTCGGAGAAGGACATCGCTAACCTGCTGGCAACCGGCGACCTGCCGGACGGCGACCGCGTCGGCGACTCGATGGTGAAGGTGGTGCGCAATATCGCGCAGCTCAGCCCCGAAGACCGCGCCGCCATCGCCACCTACATCAAATCCCTGCCGCCGGCGGATGGGCCGCAACGCCCGCAGCAGGACTGAGGCGTCGGCAGGAAATGCAAGGGCCGGCAGCGACGTGAGCATCTACACCGCGATCCTGTTCAAGGTCCTTTCCACGGCGTGCTTCGCGGTGATGGGAGCCTGCGCGCGCTGGCTTGGCGAAGTATTTCCGGTCGGACAGGTGGTGTTCTTCCGCAGCTTCGTTGCCTTCGTGCCGGTGCTCATCTTCTATGCTTGGCGCCGTGAGATCTGGACCGCGATGAACACTTCGCGTCCGTTCGGCCATGTGGCGCGCGGGCTGATCGGCGTCGTCTCCATGTTCTTTCTGTTTGCGGCCCTGGCGCGGTTGCCCATCGCTGACGTGACGGCAATCACCTTTTCCACGCCGTTGATTATCGTGGCTCTCGCTGGCCTCCTCCTGGGCGAGCGAGTGCGCGGCTATCGTTGGTCAGCGGTCATCCTGGGACTTCTCGGCGTGCTGGCTATCCTCGCGCCGCATCTTTCCGTTAGCGAATTTGCCTCCATGTCAGGCTCGGCGACGCTTGGCGCTACCTTTGCTGTGCTCAATGCAGTGTTTGCCGCGGGTGCTTACATCCAAATCCGCCGGCTGACATCGAGCGAAACAACCTCGTCCATAGTGCTTTATTTCTCATTGATCTCTAGCCTCTGCGGACTCCTCACTTTGCCGCTCGGCTGGGTTTGGCCGAACGCGCA
>JAXDOO010000170.1:0-3647 GCA_034668865.1 Alphaproteobacteria bacterium | reverse complement strand
GCCGTCGTGATCACCACGCGCGCCTCGGCCGGCGTGCGGCCGCGCAATGCCACGACAAACCGGCGGACACTGGCGTACCGAGCGGTGAAGCCGTGATCGTCGACGAGGTCCTGCCAGATGGCCATCGCGTTGCGGCCACGGCCCAGCGCCTCGGCAATCAGCTCACGGTACGGCTCACAGGCACTCGCGGTTGGCGCCCGTCCCGGTGGGGACAGTCGCCTCGGGTCGGTGGACCCCTCCGCGGAAATGGCCGGTTTTGGCGGGTCGGAGTCGGTGGACACCTCCGGCGTGGTGGCCGGTTTTGGTGGCCACACCCTCGGTCGGCCGCCGCGCTTGCGCACCGGGATCCGGGCCGCCTTCAGATAGGCGCTCGCCGTCTCGCGGCGAACCGTGGTGGCCTGCTCGATCCGTCGCAGCGACCATCCCAGTCGCCCCAACGCCAGTACTTGCTGCTGTTTGGTGTCGCCCAAGACGTTGCTCATAGCGGCGAGGGAATATGCGTTCCCCGCCGGCGTCAACGTCTCGGCTGCTACGTGTGGTGGCCGGTTTTCAAGTGTCCATCAGTGGCCGGTTTTGAGTGTCCGCCGAGGCTACATTAGTCGGCTATTGGTAGCGTCCGTTGTGTGGTATTTCTCGGCCGAGGCCTAACCGCGCATGCACCAGACGGCGCGACGCACACGGTGAGTGCGCCGCTGGTGACGCGCAAGCGACGCCTCCCCGCTGTCACCCTTCTGCGTTCAATTGAGGACAGGCGGATCCATCGGAACATCTCATAATCTTCAGATGGCGGCTTAGGGCAGTTCGACGCGGGTTTGGAAGACGCCCGCAGGTGATAGATGTCGAGAACACCACTGGAGCTCTGACTTGGAACGACCGCCCCCTGCCGATGGCGGCGATCCCGTAGCGCAATTCAATCTGGCTCGGTCCTCAACCAAAGCCGCGGGACGCACCCGGCTCCTGTTGAGGCGGCGAAATAGTACCGCCGAGCGGCCGCCGAAGGCCAAGCTGATCTGCACTCTGATCCTGCTGCTGGGTGTCATGGCCGTGGCCACGCCCGCCATTCAGGCACCCCCGCCACTCGTCGGCGATTTCGCGGCGGCAGACTTGGCTAGCAAGCGGCGCACCCTGCATGACATCGCGGCCTCAAGCTCGCGAGTGCCTATCGAGCAGGTGATCCCGCTGATCCGCATAGCCATCGCCGATCGCCTCGCCGAGGTCCGGATGTCTGCAGTGGGGGTCGTCGGTGCACGCGCGATGGCTTCACGCTGGGCGGGAACGACGGGACCGGGCTTCGGACCTGGCCCGGGCAACTCGCTACAACCCGAGCGTGGTGTCATTCCCTTGGAGTGGAAAGAGGACCAACACAAGCTTCGAGACGCGCTCTCTGAAGCCTTGCTTGCGCTACTACGAGAAGATCCGAACGCTGAAGTCCGGCACAACACGCTGATCGCCATAGGGAACCTTGAGAGGCCCGCTCGGCCCGACGATCTGATTCGCGATGAGTTCGTGGCGGTTCTCGTCGAGCGATACCGTCAGGATGCGGACCCTCGGGTCCGCGCTGAGGTGGTCAAGGGCTTCAGACTAACGCCCAACGATTCACCCGCCATCCGCGCTGTTCTACGCGATGCGCTGGTCGATCCAGCGGCATCGGTCCGTCACGAGGCCATTAGCGTATTGACCACACCGGGACGCGGCGCACGGCCGCCGAAGCTGTCGCTCGAGGATGCTCGGCCGAAGATTCTCGCGTCCATCAACGATCCGGATGGCTGGGTGCGCGTCACCGCGATCCAGGCGCTGAGGGCGTTCGGGGCGGCCGCAGCCGGCGATGTCACGATGCTTCAGCAGTTGATGCACGCCGATCCGGACTCGCAGGTCCGATTGGCGGCGGAGCTGGCGATCGACGCGATCCAGCGCGACGTACTTCTAAAACGGTATTGAGTGGGCGCCTCCTCGGCCTTGGTGTGGCCATACGAGGATGATCCGCTTTCCGTAGGCGGCGACACCCTCGGTGGCTTCGATGGTTGAAATGCGTTGCCGGCGGCCGGCCGCCGGTGCACTCCTAAAGCGGCCGCAGCTGAACGCCGTAGCGTTAGACGGACGAATCGGCTCTCTCGAAAGAAGAACAGGTGGCGTTCTCGTGACCTCGCTTCCGCTGATACTCGTGCTAGTCGGGCTTCCCGCGTCGCCACCGACACAAGCACTGCCGACACAGCAGGAGCAGCCGAATCCTGCCGACGGCCTTGTTCGCCAGCTTGGTGCTTTTCCGGCAGCCCTTCCCGCAACGGCACGTTCGGACGGCAGCATCGATCCAATTGAGCAGCGGCGGCGAGAGTTGTACGCTCGAATCGTCGCGCTTCGGCAGGCCGCTCTCCCTGCGTTAACACGCGGCTTGGCGAGTCCCGATGTGCAGGTCAGGAGAAATGTGGTCCTTTTTCTGAACGTCGCTGCGAATCCAGTCTCGATGGTGCAGCCGTGCTTGCCCGAGTTGATCACCGCACTGCGTGATGCCGATGCGCGCGTCCGGGGCCTCGCGGCTCAGGCGATCGGGGAGATCGGGCCGATGGCCGTTTCAGCCGTCCCGGGACTGGTGCTCCTGCTCGCGGATCCCGACGAAGGATCCCGCGACAGCGCTTGCATCGGCCTCGCGGGCATCGGTCCGGCCGCTCGCGATGCTCTGCCCGCTTTGAGGCGGGCGCTCTCTGATGCGAGTCCCAACGTTCGGCGCTTCGCGCAACGCGCCATCGACAGGATTGACGTGCGCTGATCACCAGCCGTCGAACATCCGAATGGAGCCGACGCGCCCAAGGTCCTGTGCAATCGTGTCATGTTGCGCGCGGCTCATTCGGAGGCGTTAGACCGCAGGAGTGTTAATCGATGCGATTCGTGTCGAGCGATGAAGCGGCCACTTGGGCATCTAGGTTTGAGACGACTGGATCTTCCGAGGGTTATCCAGAGTCTCAGCCGGCCGGCTGGCAGGGAATCCAGGTCGACTTCACGAATCAGCCGGGGCATCGGCACTATTGGATTGCTCGGGAACTTGTGGCTGCGGTGGGGCCGTGGAGCTCTTGCTTGCTTTGGATCACGACGTTCGGAGTGTGGCCTTCCAGCGAGAATCTGCATCTCTATTACCGGTTCAGACATTCGTACGGCGAGACAAGTCATCTTGATGAACGTCCGGCGCTGATCGCCTTGAAGCATGAAGTAATCGATGTCGAGTCTTTCCTTCATTTTGCGGTTCTATTCGGGTGGGATGCGTACCTCGTAACTGTGGAAGACTATGGCAGGGTGTTTGTGTCGCACGATGGGTTTGCGACGGTATCGTCAAAGAGCGCCGACGCATTGAATCAGGTTCGTGACAGTTGGGTTTCTGCAAATCTTCGAGTGTCGAAGTTGACGTCTGCGGTCTAACAGCAACTGCACCCGACGACGGCCGTTTTGAGATTCACCGCTGGTGCGACGATCGTGAACGGCCGCCGCGGGTGCAGTTGCAGGAGTTGGGCGCAAACAGTTCAGAGTCCAGGCCTGAATATCGTGACGTCTAGTTTTCCCTTTCCCCCAAATGGAGGTCAGAAGATGGCGCTCACGTCGTCGGAAATTGCGCGCAAGCGCGAATCTATTGTCCGCGCCCACGTCGATGCCGAGAACAG
>JAXDOO010000169.1:0-3485 GCA_034668865.1 Alphaproteobacteria bacterium | reverse complement strand
TCCTCGATCGCTCTGCACGCTGGTTGCTCGCGCTCAAGCCAGCCGTCGGTCTGCTGTGGCTGTTAATCCTGGTCTCCCCTTGGTTTATTGCAATCCTCAGCAAGGCCGGCGGCAGTTTCCTCGCCGAGTCGATCGGCGAGGATATGTTTGGGAAAGTGTACAGCGGTCAGCAGTCGCATGGCGCACCTCCCGGTTACTATTTTTTGCTGTTCTGGGTGACTTTTTGGCCGGCATCGGCCTTGGCCGTGATGGCCACGCCATGGGTATGGCGCGCGCGCCATGAACCCGCTGTTCGCTTCCTGCTCGCGTGGCTGCTTCCCTCATGGATCGTATTCGAAATCGTTGTGACCAAGTTGCCGCATTATGTGCTTCCGCTCTATCCGGCAATTGCGATCCTGATCGCGATCGCCATCGATCGCGGCGCTTTGGCGCGCGAGCGTTGGGCAGTGCGAGGCGTCGCCTGGTGGTTCGTATTGCCGACCCTGATAGGCATTGCGGGGCTGGTGGCACTGGTCTGGCTGGAGCGCCGCTTAGGGCTACCGGCATGGCCGTTCATTGCAGGGGCCGTGGTGTTCGGCTTGGTGGCATGGTGGCTTTACGAAGCGGATGGTTCCGAACGGGGCCTTCTGCGCGCCACCGCAGCATCGATTCTTCTGGCGATTGGGATGTACGCGGTGATCATTCCGACACTGCAGATATTTCCCAGCGCCGAACTGGCGCGTGCCGTCAAGGCGGCGGGATGCGAGCGGCCGCTTGCCGCATCGGCCGGCTTTCAAGAGCCCAGTCTCGTCTTTCTGCTCGGCACCCGGACGCAATTGACCGATGGAGCCGGCGCGGCGGAATTTCTGCGGCAAGGGGGCTGCCGTTTCGCTCTCATCGAGCAGCGGCAGGAACGCAGCTTCGCTCAGCGCGCCGAGGCCATCGGTTTGCGCTACGCTGCCGGCCCGCGCATCGAGGGCATCAATGTCGGCGCCGGACGCCTGGTATCGATCGCGGTCTATCGCTCCGAGACGCCTTGATGGGCGCGGATGATCGCGTGCAGCCGGTCGGGTGGCGTGAACTTACCCTCCTGCGCCGGTTCGGCGGCAACCTGCGGGATTTTCTAGCGCTGCTGTTCCGCATACCGCGGAAAATGGACATTCGGCCGGTTTGGCCGACTCCGCCACGGCTGGTGATTGGCTTAGCACTCGCCATTATGGCGTTGGTGGCGGCAATACTGTTGATCGATGTCCCCGCAAGCACGGCTGTGCGACAACTGCCGCTTTGGTTGATCGGAGCTTTCGATACCATCACCGAGTTCGGGAAATCCGGCTGGTTCCTATTCCCAATCGGCCTCTTTCTTTTGGGGCTCGCGGCAATCGTCCCGTCGACTCTGCCGCGGCTGAGCCGGCTGGTGATTGTCAGCCTGGCGATACGGCTGAGCTTCATCTTTGGCGCGATCGCCGTGCCCGGCCTTTTTGTCGTTATTCTCAAGTATTTGATCGGGCGGGCTCGCCCCTTTGTCGAGCCCGATGGTAGCCCCTTCACGTGGGCGCCCTTTGGCTGGAACGCGGAATACGCCAGCATTCCGTCCGGTCACGCGACCACCGCCTTCGCCGCCGCGATCGCGATCGGCGCCGTTTGGCCGCGCGCTCGAGCCTTCATGTGGCTTTATGCGTTTCTCGTTGCCGCGAGCCGCGTGGTGGTAACGGCGCATTATCCCAGCGACCTGCTCGCAAGCGCCTTTTTCGGAATACTGGGGGCGCTGCTGGTGCGCCATACTTTCGCGATCCGTCGGCTGGGGTTCGTGATCGATCGCATTGGGGCAGTGCATCCGCTGCCCGGGCCCTCACTATGGCGTCTCAAGAGCGTTGCCCAGAGGCTTCTGGCTCAATAGAAGCCGCGGTAGAAGACGGCCCAGGGCCACCTGATTTCCGGACGAACTGGAGCAAGCATGAATCCAACCGCGCCCGCTATATCGATCGTGGTGCCAGTGAAAAACGAAGCGGCGAACATCGCTCCGCTAGTGCCTGAGATTATCGCCGCAGTTCAGGAGCGGTGGAGCTTTGAAATTATCTACGTAAATGATGGCTCGACTGACGACACCGAATCCGAACTTGTCATTCTGATGAAGGAGCATCCATGGCTGCGCCACATCAAACACGCTCGCTCCTGTGGAAAATCGGCTGCCGTGCGCACCGGCGTGGTGGCGGCGCGCGCACCTGTCGTAGCCACGCTTGATGGAGATGGGGAGAACGATCCCGCTTTCATTCCGCGGCTGATCGAGGCGCTAGAGGCGGGTGCGCCGCATGTTGGACTTGTCGCGGGGCAGCGTGTCGGCCGTAAAGCTTCCCGCTTCAAGCGCTTGCAATCGCGTGTCGCCAACGCGGTGCGGCGCGGCATCCTGAGGGATGGAACGCGCGATGCCGTATGCGGGCTGAAGGCCTTCCGGCGCGACCTTTTTCTCGCGCTCCCCTATTTCGATGGTTTGCACCGGTTCCTACCGGCGCTCGCCCGGCGCGATGGCTACGAGGTCGCCTATATTGATGTCATTGACCGTCCGCGCCGCCATGGGGTGTCACATTACGGAATGTGGGACCGCCTATGGGTCGGTATTTTTGATCTGTTTGGCGTCTGGTGGTTGATCCGTCGGATGAAACGCGTACCGGAAGTCTCAGAGGTTACTGTGAATGCTGGTTGATCTCTCTCGCGCCGTCGGCGGCTATCTGCACGAAGTCTTTGTTATCAACCTTGATTGGTGGGTGCTGCTCGGCTTTGCCGCGCAAGCCTTCTTTACCATGCGTTTCGTGGTGCAATGGATCGCATCCGAACGCGCTGGTAGGAGCGTCGTGCCGGTTGCGTTTTGGTGGTTCTCGATCGGCGGGGGGATTCTGCTTCTCGTCTACGCGCTCTACCGCAAAGATCCAGTATTCATCGCGGGGCAGGCCTTTGGCGTGTTTGTTTATCTCCGCAATCTATATTTTGTGTTGCGCGACCGCAGGAGCGAAGCTCATGCCGCATGAATGCGGATCAAGATGCGGCAGCCAGCGCGGCAAAGCCGCGCTCCAGATCGGCGATCAGATCTGAGACATCCTCCAGTCCAATATGGAAACGTAAGGCCGGACCTCCTGGCGCCCATCGTGTCGCGCTGCGAATATTCGCGCAATCGAATGGGATCACCAGGCTTTCATAGCCGCCCCAGGATGCGCCCATTCCAAAGAGTGTTAGAGTGTTTAGAAACGCATTTACCGCCTGCTGTGGCACAGGCTTGAGGACAATGCTGAACAGTCCGCATGCGCCAGTAAAGTCGCGCTTCCAAATCGCGTGTCCCGGATGGTTTGGGAGTGCCGGATGCAGCACCCTCGATACTTCCGGCCGCTGTTCGAACCAATGCGCGACCGCCAGCGCGGCTTGCTGGTGTTGCGCCAGTCGAACCCCCATAGTGCGCAAGCCACGCAGGCCGAAATTCATGTCGTCCGGGCCGACGCAAAGACCCATCGCGTAGA
>JAXDOO010000168.1:0-9746 GCA_034668865.1 Alphaproteobacteria bacterium | reverse complement strand
GCGGCTTCACCGCGCAGCGATCGGCGGCTGCTTGCCGCGGGCATACGCGAATTCACCCTGTGGAGACCGGCGAAACTCCAGCACAGCATTTGCCGCGCGTTCCCCGGTCTCCCAAGCGCCAGCCACCGTGCCCCAAAGGGACTCGTGTACAGCTTCTCCCGCAAACCAGATCCGATCGCTCAATGGCTGAGATAAGACTTTCCGCGCAGCCCTTCCTCCTGGCGATGCAGAGGAAAAAGCGCCCAGCGTCCATGGCTGCTTGTTCCAACGTGTCGCATGCGTTCGCTTGATCGACTTTCTTATTCCTGAGCCAAACTGAGCAACAAGCCAATCAACCGCAAACTTCGTTTGTGCCGCTTCGCCCTCGTCCGCCAGCTCAGCGCAACACGTTCCGCCTAGTTGAACGTAGCAAAGCCGAGAACCCATGAAGTTGGTGTGGCCTGCCGCGGTAAGGCGGCCCGTTGCTTTCTCAAACAGAATCTCGTCCATCGGCAGGCCCAACTGGTTATCAGCCAATTCGATCGCCACACGGTCGCAACTGCCAAGCTTAAGTTTGTTGATCGCCTCGGCGTATTTTACCGGCAGAGAAGGTGTAAAGTTGATCTTGTCGGAGGCCAGCACTCCCGTCGAAGCCGTTATGATCACGGCATGCGCGGTTATTCGCTGGCCTCGCATTTCCACTGCGACCGCCTGGGATCCCCATTCGATGCGCGAGACGGGACTAAAAAACTGAATCGGCGATTTATGTGCAAGCCGTCCGAATAAAGTGCCGACTCCCTGCCGAATCCGAACGGATTGTTCAGGCCTGTTGGAAGAGACGTATTCCTTCACAGACATGTCGGTCAGATCGCTGCCGAAAGCGAACGGCCCGAGCATAAAGTCCATGGTCGATCGCCAGCCCCCGATATCTTTAGGGATTGCCTGCGCACATGACATGTCCGCGTCCAAAAGGCTAGCCTTTAGAATTTCACGATCGCATCGCGCGAGATTGACGTAGAATTCCTCCGTTTCGTATTCGCGAGCGGAACGGAATTTCGCGTCGGACTTTTGCTTCATCCTGGTGCGGAATTGCGTGAGTGCGGGCTTCTTATGGATCTCGAGACCCGCCTTGGCAGCGAGCTCGGCAACAGGGAACGAATCTGTTTCGTGCAGCGAGTAAGCCCCTTGGTCATAAGGGTGACCGAAGGTGCGTGTGTCAGTGAAGCATCGACCGCCCAAGCGGTCGCTGGCCTCCAAGACAGCAAAGGTTTTTCCGGAGCCTGCAAGGCGCCGGGCAGCCGCTATTCCAGCTGCGCCGGCGCCGATGATGATCACGTCGAAGTCGGGGTTTATTGCCGACTTCGCGATTCGCGGAGCTGCGACCGTCGAAGCAAGTCCAGCTAAAAACAGTCGCCGGGTTACGCGCGACATCGGGAAGCATCACATGTTGGAGTTGACGCGGCCTCGATCGGCTTCCATATCAGGTTTGCTTTTCAGACACATCGCGCGGTGAATCTTCTGAAGTACCGCAATCGATCTTTGCGAGGCATCTATCTTTGCTGCTAACCCAGAGACCTGCTCTTGCACAACAGAAACTCTGTTGATCTCTTGATCAACAGCCTCAATCAGAGATTTGATCACTTCCGGCGCCTGAACCAGATCAGGCAAAGTCACGTCCTGTACCGATTGTTTTACTTTGTTCGCGCAGGCCGCACGCGCGTCGTACTCGGATCGCTCGGCGGCAAAGCGCTTCCCAAATGCAGCACTTTCGGTGGAATCTTTGACCAGTGCGTCGAAGTCGATCTTGCAGATTTCTTCCAGGTTGGTGACTTCGGGGTAACGCTGTTCGACGATGCGGGTGAACTCGTCCGTCAGCGACTTTCCTTCAGAGAGGACGGCATCGAAGCGGCAAACCAGTTGCTTTCGGCCGCGGTAGCAGCGATCAAGCTTTACCTCGCCCTTCAGCCCGGGCAGTCCAAATTCTTCTTCGTTGACACCCTTGTCACACGAGGCGAGTGCGCCGCCAAAAGGCGAAGCGGGATCAATTGGCGGCGTCTTGATCTGTTTGGGCGCTTCAGCTTGCTTGGGCGCTTCAGCTTGCGGGGCCGACACCGCCACCGCTGTCACCGGTGCTGGTGCCGATGCACGTGGCTGGTCCCTGTCCCTGTCCCTATAACCCCCCCGCCGGTTCTGAGCCGAAGCTCCGTCCGACGAAAAATCCAATGCAAGGAGAAAAAGCAGGGCCATGGCAGGATATGCCAAGCGGCTGCTGTACCGATCGTTCGTCATTTTGAAACCCCCAACGCTAGAGTGGACAACAGATTTTTTTTTCGTTTCGAGATTGGGCGCTGAGACGTCAACAGATAGTAAACCGCCTCGGGGCGGTCCGGCTCGGCGGAGGACCGACGTCACAAGACCCGACGGGAGCGAGAAGCGCCGTCTGCATTGGATGGACAAAGCGTCCGCCATCCTTGATCGGCAATGAGAATTGAAAAAGTTGATCAGATCAGGGGAATCCGGTGTTAACTATCGGAAGCAATTTCAT
Source organism: Alphaproteobacteria bacterium (assembly GCA_034668865.1). GTDB lineage: Bacteria > Pseudomonadota > Alphaproteobacteria > Rhizobiales > Xanthobacteraceae > CANKHA01. Next base: position 7,222 of record JAXDOO010000168.1, on the reverse strand, counting down.
TCGCGCGGTTGGATTAGCGCCACGATCGCTCGCCCTTCAGCTTGGTCGCAGGAGCAATCTTACGTCTGCGGTGAAGGCACGATATGGGTCGCTGCTGCAAAGTCCCTGCCGGGGCGTCCATTGGCATCAGAGTTGGGAGATCTTCCGCGGCGTCACCACGCCCAGGCGCAACAGCGTCCGCCGCGCAAGCGCGGTTCGCCGACCGACCCAATCATGGCGCCTGCCCGTCTAGGACCACGGAATAAGCGGTGACGGTCTGCGTGTCCAAAGTGCGATCCAAATCGAGGCGGATAAAGAAAACATGGGTCTCGAAATTGAACGTGCGATTAAACGTCGTCGAAGATACGGAAGTAACTGCTGTGTTCGCTGAGGAGTTGGAGTTGACTACCGCGATATTAAAACTCCCGGCGGTACCGATTGCGTTCCCTAGGAGCTGTGCCCGGACGAAAGCCGCGCTGTCGGTGCCCGTCGAATCCCTATAGGTGAGCTTGAGTTTCCAGGCGGTTGTGGTGGTGCTGAACCGCGGTATTGGGCAGTGGAGAATGATTGGGTCGACGTTGCCCGGCGCATGCTGCACCGATGCGAAAGAGACGGCGTGCCGGTCAAACTTGATTGTTGTGGCGTCGGGCGTGCAGGCGCTGGCGGGTGTGCTCCACATGTTTTGCGCCTGGGCGGCGCTGGCGAAGCACATGGCGGCAATCAAAGCGGACACACGAATGATCATGGTTAGCCCCCTGATGACGACGAGTTGTGTCGACTTTTATCTAGCGCAGTTCCTGTCGCGCGACCAATCAAATTCATCAACCGTTTTCTAACCTAGCGCTTGGTCACGGTCAGAGACGGTATTGCGGCTACGCCCTGCACCTCCCACGAAGGGCGCCGCTTAGCGCGTCAGGCGTTGCGCATGCCGAGCTTCATTTTGCCGATGGCATCGATCTCGGCGATCAGCGTGTCGCCGGCCTGCAATTTTTGCTGATGCTCGGGTGAGTCCGGCGTTCCGCACGAGATCAGATCGCCGGGCTCCAGCGTGGTGACGCTCGACAGGAAGCTCACCAGATCGTTCACGCCGTTGATCATGGTGTCGAGGGTCGCGCTCTGGCGCAGTTCGCCGTTCACCCACAAATTCAGCAGCAGTTTTTCCGGGTGGGGGATTTCATCGCGCGTGGTGATGACCGGCCCGCACGGCGCAAACGTCTCGTAGCCCTTGCGGACGCAGCGCATCGTCTTGCCCGATTTCTCGGGTCCGTAGTTGCGCGCGGTGACGTCGTTCATGATGGTGTAGCCAAAAATGACCGACTGCGCCTGATCGAGGCTGACGTTGCGGCAGCGCTTGCCAATGACAATGCAAAGCTCGGCCTCCGGAAACACGCCGGTGGCGCCTTTGGGAATAACGATGTCGTCGCCGGCCCCGATGATCGCGGACGGCGGCTTCAGGAAGATCGAGTGGAGAAGCTCTTCCTTGGTCAGGGTCGTCGCCGCGCCGCGGCCGCCCTTGCCCGTCGGATCCTTCGTATTGACGCCGCGATAAAAATTTCCGGCGGCGGCCCATATCTTCGATGGCCTTGGAACGGGCGGAGCCAGCTTTTCAGGCAACTCCATCGGATCGCCGGAGAATGTCAGCCCTGACGGATTCTCGATCACCTCGATCATCGACTTCCGGTTATTGACGATGCGATAGCCTTCTTTCGTCCCGGCAACCACTTGCCCCGTGCTCAACGTCGCGAATTTCACTGTCAGTCTCCCTTCGAAATTTATTTGGCTGTGTTCTTGTCCGTGTGCTCGCCTGGCGCCCGAATGTGAGACCCGACCCCTGCCGCTGCGCCGGACACGACGACACAGCGGTCTACCGGCAGCTCGACATGGACCTCGTCGCCCGCAGCGAACACGAACCGCGGGTGCTGCCGGCTCATCAGGACTTCACCGCGGATTTCGATTTCCAACTCGACATTCTCACCGAGAAACACGGGCCGGCGCACGCGCCCTTGAAACACGTTGCCCCGTCCAGCGGGCGGCGCCTCGGTCGAAATCTGCAGATCCTCGGGCCGGATGACGATGGAATCGCCCGAGACGATCTGCCGGGTGCTTTCGGCATTCACGAACACCGGCCCGATGTTGGTCTCGACCGGGACGACCCCCGTCGCGTCCTGCGCCGGCGGTCGCGCAACCGAAAGCAGGTTTGTCCGCCCGACGAAGGTGGCGACGAATGTGGTGGCGGGACGCGAGTAGATTTCGCGCGGGGCGCCCTGCTGAACTAGGATACCGGAATCCATCACGGCGATGACGTCCGACATGCTGAATGCTTCCGCCTGGTCGTGCGTCACATAGAGCGTCGTCACGCCCGTCCGCAGCTGCATCGCTCGCAGCTCGCTCCGCATATGGTCGCGCAAGCCGGCGTCTAGATTGGACAAGGGCTCATCAAGCAACAGCAGTTCAGGACGCGTGATCAGCGCGCGCGCGAGCGCCAGTCGCTGTTGCTGGCCGCCGGAGAGTTTCGTGGCCATACGGCTTCCATACTGGTCCAGCCGCACCATGTTGAGCGCCTCCTCGACCCGGTCGGCGATCTGCTTGCGGGAAAGCTTGTGGCGACGCTGGTTCGCATGGAGCGGGAAGGCCACGTTCTGGGCTACGGTCATGTGCGGCCAGATCGCGTAGCTCTGGAACACCATGCCGAAGTCGCGTTCCGACGCCGCAACGAACTGGCGCGTGTCGGAATCGGCGAGCACGCGCCCGCCCACCGCGATGTAGCCCCGATCGGCCTTTTCCAGACCTGCGATACAACGCAAAGTCGTGGTCTTGCCGCAGCCGGACGGGCCGAGCAAAGTAAAGAACTGCCCCGGTTCGATCATGAAGGAGACGTCCTTGATCACCTGGACGACTTCCTGACGCGACACGAACGCCTTTTCGAGGTGCCTGACTGTCAGTTGGCCGGGACGGCCCGGCCCTGCGGATCCGTCCTGGTTGTTTAACGGGGGATTGCTCATTTCGTGGCGACCGGGAATTTCCACGACTGGAAGATCCGCTTCTGCATTGGTTCGATCTGATCGATATCGTCCCAGCCGACAAAGGCAATCTGCTTGCCCTCGACCAGCTTGTTGGACAGCGAGCCGGGCTTGAAGACCGAGGCCTTGATTGGGCCTTCGATGTCGAAGATCTGCTGAACCTTGTCGCTCGCGAGGAACTCGATAAACAACGCCGCGCTTGCCGGCATCTTCGTCGCGCCGTTGACTGCCAGGATGTTGTTGAGCCGGACCGGCACGGGCTCGAGCAACACCGCCTGCACATGCGGCGCCTTGCGCTGCTCCCGCATCCTGATGATGGTATGGTAGTGATTGACCGAGCCCACGGCGTATTCGCCCGACGCCATGGCCGTGAGCGACCGCGTGTTGCCGGCCGTCCACACCGGCTTCTGCTCGCCAAGCCTGGTCGTGTAGTCGATGAGCTTGTCCTTGCCCCAGACGACGAAGAGTGCGGCGAGGCCTGCTGCCTGCGAGACGTCGACCCAGATCTTCCCGTTCTTCAGCGCGGGATTGAGCAGGTCCTCGTAGGATTTGGGCACGAGGTCCGGCGGCAGGATATTGGAGTTGTACGACACCGCGGACAGCATGCTGCCGATAGCAACTGCGTTCGGCTGCCTCGGATTGATCATCTTGACCGGGATGTCGATGATCTTTTTTTCGGCCATGCCGAGGAAGTCCATTTTGTACAAGTGCGGATAATAGTTGGCGAGGCCCAATTCCTCCTCCATGGACATCACATCGCTCTTGTGGGTTCCGGCCTTGACCTCGAGAAGCATCCTGGCGTCGGACTTGCCCACCTCCTGCCCCACGGCCTTGATGCCGTAGGTCGCGGTGAAGAGGCTGACGATCTGGTCGACGCCGGCCTGCGACTGGGCGAAGGTCACCTGGAGCGTTCCGGATTCCGCCTTGGCCGCTTTTACGAACTCGTCGTGGCTGGCGTAGCTGACGAATCCGGCCGCATTCTTCTCCAAGGCATAGCTTGCCCCGGGCGCCAACAGCGCTGCGCTACAGGCCGCCGCAAGCAGGCCTTTCAACGCGTTCATATCAACCTCCCCAGCTATCGTTGTTGGAGATCGGTCATTTCTTCGCGGTCGGGAACTTCCACGACTCGAAGATCCGCTTCTGCATCGGCTCGATCTCATCGACGTCGTCCCAGCCGACGAAGGCGATCTTCTTGCCTTCAACGAGCTTGTTCGGCAGCGAGCCGGTTTTGAAAACCGAGCCCTTGATCGGGCCTTCGCGGTCGAATATCTCCTGAACCTTGTCGCTCGCGGCAAATTCGATGAACAGCGCCGCACTTGCCGGCATAGTCGACTTTTCGTTAATCCCCCAGATGTTGTTGAGCCGGACCGGCACCGGCTCAAGCAATACTGCATTGATATGTGGCGCCTTGCGCTGGTCCCGGACCCGGATGACCGAATGGTAGTGGTTGAGCGAGCCGGCGGCGTATTCGCCAGCCGCCATGGAAGTGATCGAGCGCGTGGCGCCGGTCGTCCAGATGGGTTTCTGATCAGCAAGTTTTGTCGTGTAGTCGATGACCTTGTCCTTGCCCCAAACGACAAAGAGAGCAGCGAGGCCGGATGCCTGCGAGACGTCGACCCAGATCTGGCCGTTCTTCAGCCTGGGATCGAGCAGGTCCTCGTAGGATTTGATAACGAAACCGGGCGGCAGAAGCTTCGAGTTGTACGACACCCCGGCCAGCGCACTGCCGAGAGCGGCCGCGTTCGGCTGCTTCGGGTTGACCATCTTGACCGGCAGGTCGATGACCTTTTTCTCGGCCATGCCGAGAAGGTCCATCTTGTACAAGTGCGGGTAGTAATTATCGAGACCCAGCTCCTCCTCCATGTGCAAGATGTCGCTTTTGTTGGTTCCGGCCTTGATCTCCAGGAGTATTCGGGAGTCCGACTGGCCCACATCCTGCCCCACTGCCTTGATGCCGTAGGTCGCGGTGAACAGTTTGACGAGCTCGTCAATGCCGGGCTGCGTCAGGGCGATCGTCAGCTGGAGGGTTCCGGTTTCCGCCTTTGCCGCCTTTACCAGCTCGTCGTGGCTGGCGTAGCTGAGGAAGCCGGCCGCATTCTTCTCCGCGCCGTAGCTTGCCGCGGGCGCCAACAGCACCGTGCTGCAGGCTGCGACGAGTAGGCTTTTCAATGCATTCATATCAACCTCCCTGAGGTATTGTTACGCCTTGTTGCATGCGGGCTAGTCAGTGCCAGAGTAGCCCCGCGCGATCATCTGTCTGGCTAGCACGGTGATCACGGCTAGCCCGACAACGAGCACCACCCCGAGTGTCGCCGCCATCGAGAAGTCCGCCTGACGCTCCCAGTAGTCGTAGAGCGTGACGGAGATCAACTCGTTTTGCGGCGTCGACAGGAGCAGCGATACGTTCAGGTTGCGAAAGGTATTCGCCGCCACGAATATCCATCCGGCGACGAACGTCGGCAGAAGCAATGGAAACAGGATGCGTGCGAGCACGCGTGCTTTCCTCGCGCCGCTGACATAAGCGGCTTCCTCCAGCGCAGCGTCGATCTGGGTCATCGCCGCGTTCGACGTTCGGCTCGCGAAAGCGATGAACCGCGTCACCAGCGCCAGCGAGAGCACGACGAAACCGCCGTAAAGGCCCGTCCAGTGCATCGCTGGTGACAGGTAAAACATGATCATGGCGACGGCCACGACCACTGCCGGAATGGCGTGCGGGATGAACGCGATCGAATCCAGTATGACGCGGCCGGGCACGCGCTGTCGGACAATCACCCAGGCGAGCAGGAAGGCCAGGATCATGGTTCCGCTCGCAACCCAGAACGACACCCAGAGCGAATTGCCTGCGGCCCGCAGTACACGCGTGTTGGAGAAAAGCTGCCCGTAATTGGCGAGGGTCAGCTCGCTGAACATGTCCAGCGATGGCACCCGATAATATGGCAGCAGGGAAGCCAGAAGCAGGATCAGCAGGGGCAGGACCACCGCCAGGAAGAAGTAGAAGATCACAAGCGCCAGCGCGGGCCAGCGCATTCTGCGCAGCTCGATCTGCCGCGGTCTGAAAGCCTTCCCTGTGACGGTCGCAAACTGGCTGGTGCGGCGTAGCACGACCCGATGGTAGAGAACGACCATGAACACGGAAATAAGCAGGAATATCGTCGCATAGGCCGCCGCGAGGCCCCAAGCCGAGCTCAGATAGGCTGTGAAGTAGATGACAGTCGGAAGCAGAAAGATTTGTGCAGGAAGACCAATGAGAAGTGGCGTTTCGAAGTCGTCGAGCGTTCCGATGAACGAGTACATCCAGGTCGCCAGCAGCAGTGGGAGCATGAGCGGCAGGGTGATCTTGCGAAGCGTGAAGCTGTTCCGCGCGCCGGACATCGAGGCGGCTTCTTCGAGCGCGGGATCCATCAGTCGGAAGCCCGCGACCAGCATCAGGAACAGTGTCGTGCTGCCGCGCACGCTTTCGACGAATATCATTCCTTCCAGACTGTAGATGTTGATCGGACCACTGGGAGCATCGTAGCCGAGCGGCGCGAGAAACCAGCGCAGGACGACGTTGATCAGTCCGGTGCGGGGGCCAAGGAGCAGGATCCACGCCATGGAGGAGAGCATGCCGGGCATCGCGATGGGCAGCAGGATCATCACCCAGGCGGCGCCGCGGTACGGCATGTCCGTGCGTTCGACGAGCCACGCCAGGCCTCCGGCGATCGCCATGCTGATCGTAGCCACCATCGTGGTGTAGATCAGCGTGTTGCCAAGCGCCTCGTGTGTAAGATGGCTGGTGTAGACGAAAATATAGTTGGAGAGCGTCCAATCGCCGGGAGCTGCCGCAGTGCCGGTTCGAAAGCTGAAGATGATGAGGTAGACCAGCGGAATGACCACGATCCAGACCAGGACCGCTGCCGCTGCCACGCTGATCCAATAATCCCGGAACCACGTCACAAACCGTGAGCTGTCTTGCGAGACTCGAATACTGCCGGCCGTCGGGATCGCTGTCATCGAATCCCCGACCGGATGGCCGACGCAGCCACGACAAATTTCTTCTGCTTCGGCTCGATCGTCGACCCAACACCAGACGTCCCGTCCGAAGCCCACCCGTCGCTGCCGACCGCAACTTTCATATCAAGAACTTTCATACCGCCGCGGCGCAGGCATACGGGCGTACTGATCGTAACCGCCACCCGAATGGCGCGCTCCTCGTTTATTATGATTTTGACGACGCTCCTCCC
>JAXDOO010000167.1:0-7312 GCA_034668865.1 Alphaproteobacteria bacterium | reverse complement strand
GGACTGATTCACCCGCTGCCGCATGGCGATGAGGCCGTTGTAGATCGCGACCCCCCAGAGCAGGAGGGCGACGGCGATGCCGAGGACAACCCAGGCGGTCGTGGACATGATGTGCAGCTCCCCGAATGTTGACCGGCGCGAGACTATCGCATGATCCCGAAAAGTGGGAACCGGTTTCGGACCAGATCATGCGCCCTTTTAAGTGAGCGCAGATACCTGCCGGACGGGAGCAGGTAGCCAGGTCCGGACGTGAAAGAAAAAACCCCAGGCGGGGGGGTGCCTGGGGTTTTACGCACCGGATGACATTCGGGGGGTGGGGGGTGTCACCCGGCGTATACCCGCTAACGCCGAGGGGCACCCTTGGTTCCCGTCCAATTTTCGAGGGCGGCGGCTATCAGCGATTGTCTCCCGGGCGAGCGCCCGACGCTGCCTAACTTTCGGCAGCTACACGGCTTCCTTGAACTTCGCTGCGGTCTCGAGGTCCACCGAAACCAACTGGGACACGCCGCGCTCGGCCATGGTGACGCCGCAAAAACCCGCCTACCGCGTTACTCTTCCTGCAGTCCCGCGAACGCTGTATGCTGCCACACAGGCAGGTCGTTCAGCTTGTCCGAGAGCTGCTTCCAAAGCGAAAAGGTGCCGAATTTTTCGTTTCTAATAATTGGCAACACTCGTGCCGCCGGCAGGCACAATCGCACTCTGAAAAAGATTTAGTCACCCGCGCGCCTGTCGTCGCCAGCATTGCGCGCGTCTGCGCGCTTGCTTGCGGCACACATCGATTTGGAGGGAACAATGAGAAAGCTGCTTCTGGCCGTTGCGTTCACCGCCCTGTTGGCAAGCAGTGCCGAAGCGCAGCCGGGCCCCGACCCGCGGGTTGCCGACCTCGTGCGCGCTGGCAAAATCCGGTTCGCGCTGTTCCTCCCGGGTTACACCAAGGATGCCGCAACCGGTGAGTTGCGGGGAGTCGGGACGGGGGCTGTGACTGTACAGCTCGCTCAGGCGCTTGCAGAGCGTCTCGGGATTAAAGTCGAGCTGGCGGGATTTTCGACTCCGGCCTTGGTCGTGGAATGCCTGAACGCCGGTGTGTGCGACCTAGCATATATGGGGATCAACCCAGCTCGCGTGGGGGAGGTAGGCTTCTCGCTGCCATTCATGCAACAGGATTTCACCTATCTGGTTCCGGCTGGCTCCTCAATCCACAACGTGGCAGACGCGGACCGGACCGGAGTTCGCATCGCGGTCGTGCACGATCACGCCTCCACACAGGCTCTGAAGCGCGTATTGAAAAATGCCGAAACAGTCAGCGCCGAAACCCCAGACGCTGCGTTCGACTTGGTGCGTGGCGGACAAGCGAACGCATGGGCAACGCCCCGCTTTTCGGCTACGGCGTCTTCCGCCCAGCTGCCAGGCTCACGGGTTCTCGATGACCGCTATGGTGCGAACCTCATAGCGCTGGCAGTCCCGAAGGACCAGGCCGGACGGCTCGCCTATATCGCCGAGTTTGTTGAAGAAGCGAAAGCTTCGGGGTTAGTGCAACGGACAATAGACCGCGCGGGCCTGCGCGGATACGAGGTGGTGGTGTCTCCGGTGAAGACCAATTGAACGAATCCGCGGCCGCGTGAGCGGAGCAAATTCGTATATCCGCTCGTCCCGTTTAAGGAGAATTACACCGCTTCCTTGAACTTCGCCGCGGTCTCCAAATCCACTGAAACCAGCTGGGACACGCCGCGCTCGGCCATGGTGACGCCGAACAGCCGGTTCATGCGCGCCATGGTGATCGGGTTATGCGTGATGATGACGAAGCGCGTATCGGTGGAGCGCGTCATCTCGTCCAGCAGGTCGCAGAAGCGCTCCACATTGTGATCGTCGAGCGGCGCGTCCACCTCGTCCAGCACACAGATCGGCGCCGGATTGGTGAGAAATACCGCGAAGATCAGCGCCAGCGCGGTCAGTGCCTGTTCACCGCCGGAGAGCAGCGACAGCGTCTGCGGCTTTTTCCCGGGTGGCTTGGCCAGGATCTCGAGGCCGGCCTCGAGCGGATCGTCGCTCTCGATCAGCTGCAGCTCGGCGATGCCGCCGCCGAACAGGCCGGTGAACAGCCGCTGGAAATGGGCATTCACTACTTCGAATGAGCTGAGCAGCCGTTCGCGCGCCTCGCGGTTGAGGCTCTGGATTCCTAGCCGCAGCTTGCGGATGGCTTCGACCAGATCGTCACGCTCGGTGGTGAGGGTGGTGTGCTGGGTTTCGACCTCACGCAATTCTTCCTCGGCACGCAGGTTGACGGCACCCAGACGCTCGCGCTCGCGCCGCAGCTTGTCCAGTTCGGCCTCCACTTCGGTGAGCTCGCGGGCTGAATCGCCGGGCTTGATCTCGGCCAGCTCGGCCACTGCGGCAGGCTCGACTTCCAGCATCTCGCGAATTTCATGCGCCACGTCGGTGAGCCGTCGCTTGGCGCCTTCGAATCGTTCTTCCGCGCGGGCGGCTTCCTCGCGCGCGGCGCCCATGGCCTCGAGTGCGACGCGAGCGGCGCGGTCGGCCTCTGCCAGCGCATTCTCCGCCACCGCCAGCTGGTCGGCGGCGGCGCGGCGCTCGGCTTCGGCCGATTCTATCTGCCCGATCAGGGCACGCCGCTGCTCGGCGAAAAGCTGTGGCGCATTTTCAAGCGACGCGCGCTCGGTTTTGGTCTCCTCGCTGCGCTTCTCCAGCGTGGCGATCTGCGCCCGGGCAGCATCATTGCGCTGCGACCAGGCCTGCCGCTCGGAGGAGATCGCCTGCAGGCGCCGGTTGGAAAGCTCCGCTTCGCGCGCGATCGCCTGCGCCTCCGCGCGGATTTCGGCCACCGTTCCGCGCTGCTCCTCGATTTCGGCGCGCACGGCGGCCAGTTGCTGCTCCAAATCATCCGCCGGCTGCAAGTCCGCCAGCGCACGCTTAGCCATTTCCTGCGCCGCCGCCGCTTCGTCGCGGTTAGCGGAAAGTCGGGCCTTGGCTTCGTCCAGCGCCGACAGACGGGCGGCATCCCGGTTGGCTTCGCGCTCGGCCGCGGCGTGCCGGTCACGCGCTGTGTCGGCCTCGCGCTGGCGCTCGCGCACCCGCGCACGCGCTTCGGTTTCGGCCGTGGCAGCTCGGGCTGCCTCGGCCTGCGCGGTATCGGCGGCACTACGCTTTGCTTCGGCATCCGCGCGAGCGGTCTTCATTTCGTTTTCAATATCGGCAAAACGGCTGCGTTCGGCGAGCCGCCGCGCAGCGCCGGTCGGCGCATGGGCCGAAGCGGCAAAGCCGTCCCAGCGCCACAGGTCCCCTTCGAGCGAAACCAGCCGCTGGCCTGGCTTCAGCGCAGCGGCAAGGTTTGCGCCCTTGGCGCGCGAGACGATGCCGATCTGGGCAAGCCGGCGGGCGAGCGCCGCCGGCGCCTGCACCCGCTGCGACAGCGGTTCAATGCCTTCCGGCAGGGCAGGGTCGGACGGGTCTGCTGCGGCGCCCATCCAGCGCATCGGCGCCGACGGATCGGCGGGTGCATCGAGGTCGTCGCCGAGCGCAGCGCCCAGCGCCTTCTCGAACCCCTTCTCCACGGTGACGCTGTCCATCACCGGCGGCCATAAATTCTTGGTCTCGACCGCGAGCACCTTGGAGAGCGTCTTGGCTTCGGTTTCCAGGCGCTGCACGCGGCGCTCCGCATCGGCCAGCGGACCACGCGCCGCCTCCACATGCTGGCGCGCAGAAGCATTAGCCGCTTCGGCCGTAAGCGTTTCGGCTTCGGCTTCGTCCACCGCCGCTTGCGCGGCTTCCACCGCTGACGCCAGCGCAGCTAGATCGGGCCGGCCGGCCGCGGCGAGCTTGCCGTAGTCGGCTTCCACTTCAGCAATCTCGCGGCCGAGGCGAGCAGCCCGCTCTGATTGATCGCGCGATGCGTTCTGCAATTGGTTGCGCTTGGCCGCGAGATCGGCGAGAGCGCCGGTCAATTCGCCAAAACGCTGCTCGGCTGTGCTGAGCACGGCATCGGCAGCCGTCATGCGCCCCTCGACACCGCTGCGGCGCGTTGCAGCTTCCTGGGCTTCCGCCTTCAGCGTGGTTTCCTCTGCCGCCAATTGTTCAAGCGCCGCTTCCGCGTCGCTGGCCCGCTGGCGCTCGCGTTCCACGTCTTCCGCAAGCTGAACCAGGCGCAGGTCGAGCTCTGCCATGCGGTCCTTGGCGCGCTGCTCTTCCCGCTCCAGCGTTTCGCGCGCGACCACCAGCCTGTGCAGCGCGGCGGCGGCCTTGGCCTCCGTATCGCGCAAGCCCGGCAGCGAAGCCTGCGCCACGACCTGCAGTTTGGAAGCCTGCGCCTGCTGGCCCGTACGCTCGGCGACGACCCGCACGCTGACGTCCTTGGCATGCTCGGCATTGGCAACTTCGGTCTGTGCCGCGACCCAGCGCAGGTGGAACAGCGTCGCTTCGGTCTTGCGGACCTGTGCCGCGACCGCACGGTAGCGAACGGCTTGACGCGCCTGGCGTTTGAGTCCGTCCATCTGCGAAGCAAGCTGGCCAATGACGTCTTCCAGCCGGGCGAGATTTTGCTCCGCCGCTTTCAGGCGCAGTTCGGCTTCATGCCGACGTTGATGCAGGCCGGAAATGCCGGCGGCCTCTTCCAGCACGCGGCGGCGCTGCTCCGGCTTAGCCTGGATGATCTCGCCGATGCGGCCCTGATGTACCAGCGCGGGCGAGCGGGAGCCGGTCGATGCGTCCGCGAACAGAAGCTGCACGTCGCGCGCGCGCACTTCGCGGCCGTTGATGCGATAGGCCGAACCGGAGTCGCGCTCGATGCGGCGCGAGACTTCCAGGGCGTCGTCATCATTGAAGGCGGCCGGCGCGGCGCGCTCGGAATTGTCGATGCCGATCGACACTTCGGCGGTGTTGCGCGCGGGGCGGGTGGTGGAACCGGAAAAGATCACGTCCTCCATGCCCGAGGCGCGCATGGACTTGAACGAGGTTTCGCCCATTACCCAGCGCAGCGCCTCGACGAGGTTGGATTTGCCGCAGCCGTTCGGACCGACCACGCCGGTCAGGCCGGGCTCGATCAGGAAGTCAGTCGGTTCGACGAAGGATTTGAAACCGATGAGACGAAGGCGCGTGAGTTTCATGAGGTAACGTTTCCTAAGCCCAACCACAGGCGGGGCAATCGAATGTTCACTGCCTGGTGGAATCAACCAAGGCCCAGCCCAAGGCGCCGGTCGAGGACGCCGCACGAACCGACAATGAATCGCCGGATGAGTCGGGGCAACTACCGGCGACGGGTTTTGCAGGCCTTATCGCGTGGAACTGACGGGCTCCTGCCGCGACGCTTCGCCAAATCCGCGCCGTCCAGGCCAAAAAACCCTTATCCTGCCTTGAGATACGGCTGAATGAGCTTTTCGAGTTCTTCGATCGATATGTCCCCGGTGCGCTTCTCGCCGTTGATGAAAAAGGTCGGCGTTGAGCTCACGCCGAACTTAGAGCCGGCTTCACGCTGGGCTTTCACAGCCCCGATGACCTGCTGATTCGCGGCGCAGGCCTTAAAGCTTTCGTCGGTGAAGCCCGCCTGCTTGGCAATGCCCAGCAGCGGCGGCACTGGATTGTTCACCGCCCATTGGTCCTGTTTCTCGAACAGCGTCTCGACCAGCGGGAAGTACCTCTCCTTGGAAGCGCAGCGGGCGATCACGATGGCCAGCAAATCAACGTCATTGAGGGCAAATTCGCGGAAGATGTAACGGACCTTGCCAGTATCGATATAGCGCTTCTTCAACTCGGGATACGTCTTGACCGCGAAGTTGCGGCAATGCGAGCAGGTCAGCGAGGCATATTCCACGATCGTGACGGGCGCGGTCTCCGAACCCTGGATCATATCCCCGAGCGGACCGGGAGCCATCAGGTTGGACGGCTGCGCCATCGCTTTGGTCGAAAGCGCATCCAGCACGCTGGCGAGATAGCCGAGGCTTCCCACCGCGACGATGGAGGCAGTGCCGAGAAGCAGATTGCGACGGGAGATTTCCACCTTGTTACTCCTCGAGGGACCGGGTTCCGGGGCGCGTGATCGCTATATGGAAACGGCAATTGTGGCAAGAAGGCGCGTGCCCGCGGCCGGGCTGAAGCCCGCTAACGCGTCGGTTTGACCGCAGCACCGAGCCGCGCGAGCGCTTGGCGGAGCTCGTCGTCGGCGATCTCGGGCAGGGTGGCGGCGATGCGCGCTGCGGCTTCCGGATCTGGCATTTTGGCGGCCTCCTTTCCGCGCCGGGACAGTGGGGCCTGCCGGAGCGCCAGCCGATCGACCGCCTGCCAGCCGAAAAAGCGGTTCACCCGCTCAAGAATGACGTTGGCCAGATGTTGCACCTCGATCGCCGTCGGCCCGTCCACCCGCAGCACCAACGTGCCGGGTTCGGGCGCGTCGTTGCCCACTGCGCGCGGCCATTGCACCTTCATCGGCTCGGCATGGGCGGCGATCTCCGGGCCCACAATGTCGGCCCAGCGCGTCACCAATTCGGCGGAAGCAAAGCCCTGCTGCTTGAAGGCATCGGACAGGCAGACGCCGAGAAATTCGGCGAGCGGGCGGGCTCCTCGGTTGGAAGGCTTGTTCATGACGGGCTGCTCTGGCAACGATCAGGCATGACGCTAGCAGGTCAGGCGACGCAAAAGAAGAAAGCTGCTCTCGCGGACGCCTCCCCGAAAGGGAAGGAAGAGGAATTGCTGGCCTGGTACGACCGTCACCGCCGTATCCTGCCCTGGCGAGCCGCCCCGCGCGAGACGCCTGATCCGTACCGCGTCTGGCTTTCCGAAATCATGTTGCAGCAGACGACGGTGAAAACCGTCGCGCCCTATTTCGTGCGTTTCGTCCAGCGCTGGCCCGACGTGCGTGGCCTGGCCGCCGCCCCGCTGCAGGATGTGCTGAAGGCCTGGGCCGGGCTCGGCTATTACGCGAGAGCGCGCAACCTGCATGCCTGCGCCCAGGCAGTGGTGGAGAAGCACGCCGGCGAATTTCCCTCCGCGGAAACCCCGTTGCGCGCGCTGCCGGGCATCGGCGCCTATACCGCCGCCGCCATTGCCGCCATCGCCTTCGACCGTCCCGTCCTGCCCGTGGATGGCAATATCGAGCGCATCGTCGCGCGGCTGTTCGCTCTCGAAAAGCCGTTGCCGGCGGCAAAAACGAAGATCAGAAAACTGGCCGAGGCCCTCACACCCGAGCGCCGGCCTGGCGACTTCGTCCAGGCGCTGATGGATCTGGGCGCGAGCATCTGCACGCCGCAGCGGCCGGCCTGCGCGCTTTGCCCGTTGAGCGAGGGATGTGAGGCACGGCGGCGCGGCG
>JAXDOO010000166.1:0-3790 GCA_034668865.1 Alphaproteobacteria bacterium | reverse complement strand
ACTTCGGAAGCAAAGGGGCCCTAGCAGCTTTTAGGAACTTCAAATCGGCGGCACTAGCGGTCCGAGCTCGCGCTTTCCTTCCTCAACCAGTTTGGCCGTCGCGCCTTCGATGACGTCCTGCAGGCGGGCGATGAAATCCGATTTTTCCAGCCCCGGCGCGATCGGATCGCAGACCTGCACCACCACGGTGCCCGGGAAGCGGCGAAAAGAGCGGCGCGGCCAGAACAATCCGGAATTAAGCGCCACCGGTACGCACGGCACGCCGGTCTCTGCATAGAGATGCGCCACGCCGAATTTGTATTGCGGCTCCGCGCCGGGCGGTCGGCGTGTGCCTTCGGGAAAGATTATGATCTGCCGGCCACGGCTCACTTCAATCTTCGCCCGCTCGGTCATCGCCGCCAGCGCCGGCCCGCGCGCCCCGCGATTGACCGGGATCATCTGCGCCTTCCACAAGCCCCAGCCGAACAGCGGAATCCACATCAGTTCACGCTTGAGGATGAAAGTGGGATCGTCGACGTAAAGCAGCAACGCGAAGGTTTCCCACACCGACTGATGCTTGGATGCGACGATGTGCCCACCACGCGGCATTTTCTCCAAACCCCGGAAATCCGCCTTGATGCCGCAGATCACCCGAAGCAGCCAAAGATTGGTCATGGCCCATGCACGTGCCACAGTGAGCACATAGCGATAGGGCAACGGCAAAGTGAACATCGCCGCAACCAGATAGACGGCGAGATTCAAATAAAAGAGCGCGTTGAAAACAACGGACCGGACCATTACCGACACGGAAAATCCTATGATCCAACCGCGGGCAGGTGAAAGCGCAGATCGGAGAAACGGCTGGGCGCGGTCGCGTCCGACGTCGGATCCAGCCGCATGCGAATAGCCGCCATGATGTATTTCACATACTCGGAGAATAGGAGCTTGGCAGTGGCGAGATGCGACCACCACGGTTCGGAGCGCAATCTTTCCGAGACCACCGGATAAGGCACGAGCTCGACGCCGGGGAGCTGATGCGCCAATTCCGCCAGCGCGCGGGGCATGTGATAGCCGGAGGTCACCACGATCAGCGACTGAAATCCCTGCGCCTTTGCCCAGCGTCTGGTCCCTATCGCGTTGCCGAGGGTATTGACCGCGGTCCGATCGAGATCGACACAGCAGGCGAACAGACGCTCATATTCCGGCAGGACGCGCGAAATTTCGCCTTGGTTAGTGGCGGGATAAATGCCGGTGATGAGCAGCCGTTTTCCGCGCTTTGAGGCCAACAACTCGAACGCGTCGTTGACCCGCGACGAGCCGCCGGTCAACACCACGATGCCGTCTGCGCTGCGGGTGAGCCCGATCTCACGGGTCGATATCTGCGAAGCGAACCAGACAAACCCAAGCACGAAAAACACCGTAACGAGCAGCGCAATCAATATCGCCGCGCGGCCGAGCTTTCCGAAAGCCCGCGCAGCAAAGCTCCGTCCTGCGGGCGCTTCTACCGGCACCGGTGCGCCTTCGCTATTATGAGGCCGAACGACGGACATTTCCCCTTCATCCCGTTCCCATCATACAGCAAAACCCAAAGCAGATTCCAATTTGCACGCCGGTCCTATTCGAGGGATTGCAGCGTGCGATTTACCGTCTGACGCGACGTTGCCGCGATCAGCACGGCGACCACGATCACTTGGACGGCGACGGCGACGTAGCCGGCAGTGCCAATGGAAAAAGTGCCGAACAAGGCGGAAACACGATCGGCACCGGCACCGCCGGTCAGCCAGCTGCTCACGAGTTCGGCCAAGGCGAAGAGCAATATCGCCGCGCCGCCGCCGAGCGCGCCGCCCTTCAGCCCGAGCCAAAGAAAATGCCGCTGGAAATGTCGGGCAATAAAGCTATCGGGCGCGCCGATGAAATGCAGCACCTCGACCACCGGGCGATTGCTGGCGATAGCGCCGCGGGTGGCGAAAGTGACGGAGAGCACGGTTGCGGCGAAAACCAGCAGCAGAATGACAATACCAGCTCCCACCGCCGTTCGGCTCATGGTGCGCATCTGCTCGATCCAGCCGCGATGATCGTCGATGCTGGCGCCGGCGACCTGGTCGCTGAGGGTCTTGCGCAGGCTGGCGAGGTCGGGCGTTACGTCAGGGGCGACCTTGACCACAATCATCCGGGGAATCGGCAGGTCATCCAACGCCAATCCGCTGCCGAGCCATGGCTCCAGTAACCGGCTCGACTCCTCTTTGGTATATGGCCGAACGTCCGCGACCCCTGGGGCGGCGCGGGCGATATCCGCCGCCTTGCGCACTTCCGCTTCAACATCGCGCCCGGTTTGCGGCCTGACCTGGATAGTGATTTCGCGCGCGACCTCCGCCTGCCAGTCGCTAGCGGCCGTCCGCACCAGCACGACAGCGCCGGTCGTCATCGAGGCGAGAAAGGTCATAATGGCCACGACCGCCACCAGAGAGCGCCCGGCGATGGAATTGCGCGGGACGATCGGTGTGCGCAGGCGCGGCAATGCTTCCTGGGTGCGCGGCGTCACTTCTAATTCTATGTTGCGCGGGTCGGTCATGGCTATTCGTAAACGTGCAGGCGTCCGTCATGCAGGACGAGACGGCGGGCGTCGTATTGATCCATCAAGGCGATATCGTGGGTAGCGATGACCACCGAGGTGCCCGACTTGTTGAGCTCGATGAATAGCCGCAGCAGCCGCTGAGCCAGGCTGGGATCGACATTTCCGGTTGGCTCGTCCGCGAGCAGCAATTGCGGGCGCCCGATCACCGCCCGCGCGATGGCGGCACGTTGCTTCTCGCCGCCCGAAAGCACCGGCGGCAGCGCGCCCATGCGATCGCCCAAGCCGACCCAGTGCAGGAGTTCGATGACCTCGTCGCGAAAGCTGGCTTCGTCGCGCCCGGCGACGCGAAACGGCAGTGCGACATTCTCATACGTTGTCATATGTTCGAGCAGGCGGAAATCCTGAAACACGATACCGATCCGCCGCCGCAGCGCGGAGAGAGAATCCTTGTCAAGCGTCGCGACATCATGGCCGAACAAGGTGACCAGGCCGCGGGTAGGCCGCAGCGTCAGGAATAATAGGCGCAGCAGCGAGGTCTTACCGGCGCCGGACGGCCCGGTGAGGAACTGGAACGAATGCGGCTCAATGCGAAAGGACAGGTCGCGCAACACCTCCGGGCCAAGCCCATAGCGCAAGCCCACATTTTCGAATCGGACCACCATGCCTCTCCGAGAACCTGATTCGGCTTTATACCAGTGCCCATGCGGCGACATTGCGGGAAGTTCAAATCCGCCGCACAGCCGGCCCTTCCGACCGGCTGCCGGCGCTTCCGCCCCATGGGGCAAGACCACGCCAGTATGGTTTCCAATTCATTAACGGATCGCGGCTAGGGTCGAGGACCTCTGATCCGTCTGCGCCGAGTCGCCATGCTGATCGTCTGCCCTAGTTCCGCGACACCGGCCGCTGGGCCGCATATCGCAACCTTTGCCCCGCCCCGCGCCCGGCGCGGTGCCCGCCGCCGCTGGTTTAAACCCAGCTTGCCTGCGGGAATTCTTGTCTTGCTGGCGCTCGACGGCAGCATCGTCGGCTGGCGCGCGGACATTGTGCGGTTGCTGCCGCAGACGGCATCGCTGTATGCCGCAGTCGGGCTGCCGGTGAACTTGCGCGGCCTTTCTTTCGAGAATATCCGCATGTCCCGATCGGAGCATGAGGGCGTCGGCGTATTGGTGTTGGAAGGCTCCATCGTCAATGTCGCCAAGCGGCCGGTCGAGGTGCCGCGGCTGCGCCTTGCCGCGC
>JAXDOO010000165.1:0-7346 GCA_034668865.1 Alphaproteobacteria bacterium | reverse complement strand
GGAAGCGCCCCGGGCCGCGCTCGCGAAGGCGCCCGACCCCGTTCCTGCCTCTGCTTCTCCTCGTCCTCCTGCTTCCATCCCCACTTCGGCCGCTGCGCGCGTCTCTCCTTCTGCGTCTGCGCCGTTGAAGGAAGTGCCACCGGCCGTGGTCGCCGCCGTGTTCGCCGCCACCGCGAACGTTCCAAGGAAACGGCCGCACCCTGTGGAAGAAGCGCCAGGGGAACGGCTGGTGAGGGTTTATGACCCGGTAATGCCCGACGGCCGGCGGGTCCCCGTTTATCGGCGGGTCGGCAGTGGCAGCCTTGAGAGGGGCGCGATCGTCGACGGCGAATATCGCGCATACCGTCCAGCGCGGCGGGACAATCTGGAACCGCCGACCGGACGTTATTTCGGTCTGCAATAATCTCACGTGTCTGCAAGTTCGCCTATCTGCTGCACCCTCCCTTATTGGGCGGCGGTTGACGGGCCGGAGAGAAATCCCTTCGCGTTGCGCTTAGCCTTTACTCCCCCGACGTTTCGCCGGCATTGCCATGGGTGCTATCGTCGGCTGTCGATTTTCGGAGGAAGCTGATGCGTTTGCGCTTGTGCTTGCTCGCTCCCTTGCTGGTTTTTGCTTGCCTGCGCCCATCCGTTGCGCCCGCCGAGACGGTGGCGGAATTCTACAAGGGCAAAGCCATCAAGGTGATTATCGGCTACGCCCCGGGCGGCGGCTTTGATGCCTATGCGCGGCTGCTGGCCGAGCATCTGCCGAAACACCTGCCCGGCAATCCGACCGCCGTGGTGCAGAGCATGCCGGGCGCGGCTTCGGTCAAGGCGGCAAACTTCATCTACAGCATCGGACCGCAGGACGGCACGCTGATCGGGATTCCCAATCATGCCGTGCCGATGAATGCCTTCGTCTGGCGCGAGGTAGGCGACGGCCTCGACGTCACCAAACTCAACTGGATCGGCCGGCTCGATGCCATCGACGTGGTCAATGTCGCTTGGCACACGGCCGGCGTGAAAAGCATCGAGGACGTGAAGAAACGCCCGCTCGCCATCGCCGCTACGTCCCCCACCGGCACGTCGGTGATGATGCCGACGGCGATGAACAAGCTGATCGGCACGCAATTCAAAGTGGTGCAAGGCTATAAGGGCACCGCCGAGCAGTATCTCGCGATGGAGAAAGGCGAGACCGAGGGCATGGGCAACGCCATCTGGTCACAGCTCAAGCGGTCGCATCCGCATTGGATCGCCGAAAAGAAACTCGTGCCGCTTTATCAGGACGGCTACCAGCGCGCAGCCGGCCTGGAAGATGTGCCGACTGCGATGGAACTTGCGAAGAATGAGGAAGACCGCAAGGTATTCCGTCTGCTCGGCAGCACCGCGGAAGTCGGCCGTTCTTTCTATGTTGGCCCACAAGTCCCGGCGGAGCGCGTCGCGGCACTGCGGCAGGCTTTTAGCGAAATGACGAAGGACCCTGCTTTCAGGAAAGAGGCCGAGCAGCTCAATATCGTGATCAATCCGATGTCAGGACAGGATTTGCAAAAGATGATCGGCGAGCTTGGGCTGTATCCGCCTGAGTTGCTGGAACGCACGCGGCAGCTCGTGGCGCCATAAGGATACAAACTAGGGGAGTGCAGCGATGGATTATCAGGTTGCTCTAATCGGCGTCGGCAATATGGGCAGCGCCTTGCTCGAGCGCCTGGTCGCGGCGGGGGCGAAGGTGCACGCCTTCGATATCAAGGAAAGCGCCATGCAGGCCGCGCGCGAGCGTGGTGCGCAGACGGTTGCGTCCTCCGCCGAAGCCGCGCGCGGCGCGAAGATCATCCATGTCTTCGTGTACAACGATCAGGAAATCACCGACGCCATGCTCGGCGACCAGGGAGTTCTGGCTGGCGCCGACAAGGGCGCGATCGTGATCCTGCACAGCACCATCCTGCCGGCCACGACGCGCCGGGTGGCCGAGGAAGCCGCGGCCCGGGCCGTGCGTGTGGTCGACGCTTGCGTTACCTCAACGCCGCGCTATGTGCGCGCCGGCGAGGCTGTCTTTCTGGTCGGCGGCGACGACGAGGTGGTGGCGGAGATCTGCCCGCATCTGGAAACGATCGGCTGCAAGGTATGGCATTTCGGTTCGCTCGGCTGCGGCAATGCCGCCAAGCTGATGAAGAACCTGTCGAACGTGATGGAACGGGTGATGTGGATAGAGACACTGACGGCGGTGAGGGCTGCCGGCATCGATCCGCGCCAATATGCCGAGATGCTGAAGTCGGTGATGCGCGGCTCCGCGATCTCGGACTGGGAAAAGATCATCCGGATCGAAGATGGCGAGGTCTCGCCGGCGCGGCCGGGCGGCGGCATTTTCCGCAAAGACGTGCCGCATGCGTTGAGATTCCTGCAAGAGCTCGGATTGAAGCTGCCGCTGGCCGAAGGCACCGGCGAAGCCGCCGCAGGCTTTGTGGCCAAGACGCGAAAAGCGGCCGAAGCCGCGGTATAACGGAGACATTTCGCCGCGCGCAATAGCGTTGACGGCAGGCTGCCTGCAAGATAGTTAGGCACCCATACTATTACTCCGCGCCTGCATGGCCCGCTAAAACCGAACGGGGAGGATGACGTGAAGCATCTCACAAGCCTGGCGGCATTTGGTCTCCTGGCCTCCGTTTTAGCAGCCCCCGCGCAAACGCAAACGCCGGCAGAATTTTACAAAGGCAAAACCGTTCGGCTCATTGTCCCGGCGGCCGCCGGCGACAGCTACGACACCGAAGGCCGCCTGATCGCGCGTCACCTCACCAAATACATCCCCGGCAATCCCACCATCGTGCCGGAGAATATGCCGGGCGCCTCGGGCCGCAATGCAGCAAGCTATATTGCCAATGTAGCGCCCAAGGACGGCACCGTGCTCGCGCTGGTGCAGCAGAGCGTCGTACTGGCGCAGGCGATGCGGCAGACCGGCATCAATTTCGACTCCGCCAAGCTGAACTGGATAGGCACCCCGTCGGCGCCGATCAGCGTGCTCGCGGTCTGGCACACCGCCGGGGTAAAGACCATCGAGGATGCCAAGCAGAAGGAAGTCGCCATCGGCGCCACCACCACCGCCGGCAACAATTTCGTCTATCCCAAGCTGATCAAGGAATTTGTGGGCGCCAAATTCAAGATCATCACCGGCTATCCCGGCGGCTCGCCGATCGACATTGCCATGGAGCGTGGCGAGGTGCAGGGCCGGGGCTCAAACCCCTGGAACAACTATAAGCTCGCGCATCCACACTGGATCTCCGAGAACAAGCTGATCGCGCTGGTGCAGATGAGCGCGAATAAGCATCCCGACCTGCCGCATGTGCCGCGTCTCATCGATCTGGCGCCGAACGAGGAGGCGCGGCAGATCTTCGAATTGATGTCGGTGGCCGCCGATATCGGTCGGCCGATGGTGACCTCGCCCGGCGTGCCGGCCGACCGTGTGAAGGCGCTGCGCGAGGCGTTCGCCGCCACCATGCAGGATGCGGAATTCCAGAAGGAAGCCGCCAAGCTCAATGTCGACATCGATCCGACCATCGGGGAGGACTTGCAAAAGCTCGTAGAGAAGGTGCTGGCGACGCCGCAGAGCGCGATTGATCTACTCAATGCCACGGTGCTGAAAGGGCAGTGAGCTGTCATCGCGGCAGCAAGCACCAAGGAAGAAGAGCGAGCAGCCGCGCTCGTCCCGCACAGGCGGGGAGCCGGAAAGGCACAGATGAATCAAGCCAGCTTCCCGCTTTCGCGGGAATGAGCGGCTTTCTTGGAAAGCGCCCCGCTACTTCTTCTCCATCGACACGCCGCCGGGACCGACGTTGATCTGAAATCCCTTCGGTTCTTTCTTCGCCTCATAGAGCTGATAACCCAGCACCGCGACGGTGACGGCGAGCAGGCCGATGACGGCGTAAAGCAGGTTGATATTCTTGAGCGGCATGGCGACTCCGTGGTTGTTCACCTGCTATTTCAATTCCAGTATTACCGGTCCCGATACCGGATCGGTGAGGCCGAGACCGCCGCCGAGATCCTCAAGCGTATTGCGGAAAGTGTCGAGCGTCGCGATCATCTTCGGCCGCGCGGCGGCGAGCGCCTCCACATCGGTCCATTCGGCGATGATGCAATAGTTGCGGTCGCCGGTCTTGATTATGTTGACGTGCTTCAGCCCGGGCCAGTCTCTTGCAGCATTCTTGTGGGCGTCGAGAAATTCCTGGTCGCGCCCGGGTTTCACGCGGAAACGGACAGCGTTAAAGGCAGTCATCGGTTCCCCCTATGGCTATGCAGAGGCAATGATGCGCGCGGCCCCTGGCCGGACGCAAGAGCCGCCCGGGCGGTGTTCCGGCCGTTCGCGCTTCTGCTAATATTACGATCGTCACAACGCCGCGACAAAGATTTGTCTCCGCCCGTGAGGGAGGTGTTGATGAGCGGTACCGTCACTGCGCCGCGCACCAAGGTCCGGCCGAAGATCCAGCGGCCGCCGCTGCACAAAGTCATTCTTTTGAATGACGACTATACACCGCGCGAATTTGTCGTGCTGGTGCTCAAGGCCGTATTCCGGATGAACGAGCCGCAGGCCTATGGCGTGATGCTGACCGCGCACCGCAAGGGCTCCTGCGTCATCGCGGTCTATACCAGGGACGTCGCGGAGACGAAGGCGACGGAGGCGACCGAGCTTGGCCGCAGCAACGGCTATCCGCTGGCTTTCACTACCGAACCGGAGGAATAGGCGCCAG
The DNA here is from genome assembly GCA_034668865.1 of Alphaproteobacteria bacterium. Taxonomy (GTDB): domain Bacteria; phylum Pseudomonadota; class Alphaproteobacteria; order Rhizobiales; family Xanthobacteraceae; genus CANKHA01. The sequence goes on along the minus strand of JAXDOO010000165.1, from coordinate 2,631 downwards.
AACTCCGCTCGTCCCCGCGTAAGCGGGGACCCAGGGATGGGCTGGTGGAGCAGGCGGGCTTCCCGCTGTGGCGGGAATGAGCGGATAAATCCAGGTAAGTCGCCTGACAAAAGTATGGTTCGCCGCCTACCGCGCTTCTTTTGTCGTTGTGTTAGCATCGCGCCAGAGCGGCGAAGCTTCCAGCGGAAGAAGTGGACAGGAAAGGAAAATTCATGCGAATGCGCGGACCGATTCTCGCCCTTGCAGCCTTGCAGGCGCTGGCCGGCGCGCCGGCGCTGGCGCAGGAATGGCCCACCCGGCCGGTAACTTTCGTCACGCCCGCGGCAGCCGGCAACAGCCCGGATGTGGTGACGCGCATTGTCGCCGAGAAGCTGACGCAGATCTGGAAGCAGCAGGTGGTGGTGCTCAACCGTCCCGGCGCGGGCGGGCTGCTCGCCGCGCAAGCCGCGGCGGGGGTGGAGAAGGATGGCTATAGTCTCTACGCGACCCAGGCTTCCAGCTTCAACGTCCTGCCGGTGGAGCAGGAAGGCAAGATGCCGGTCGACATGCAGAAGGCTTTCGTCTCCATCGGCTTCATCGGCGAACAGCCGATCGCGGTGGGCGTGAACAAGGATGTCCCGGCGAAAAACGTCGCCGAGCTGATCGCGCTCGCCAACAAATCGCCTGACGGCATGCTGTTCGGAGCCACCAACCGCGGCGGCCAAGCCCATCTCACCGGCGAACTGTTCCGCGACCGTTCCAAGGCCAACGTCTCCTTCGTGCATGCCGCCGGTGCGGCGGTGTCGCTCAATGACGTGATCGCGGGACGCCTGCCGATCATGTTCGAGGCGCTGGCTGGGCTGAACCCGGGCATCCAGAGCGGCGACGTGCGCGTGCTCGGCGTTGCCTCGGCAAAGCGCCTGCCCAATATGCCGGACGTGCCGACGATCGCGGAGACCGTGCCCGGGGTGGTGTCGAGCGGCTGGATCTTGCTGATGGCGCCGGCCGGAACGCCCGACCACGTCATCCAGAAGGTCAATGCCGATCTGCGCAAGGTGACGGCGATGCCGGATGTGATTGCGCGCTTGCACCAGGTCGGCACCTATGGCCGCGACCTTACGCCTGCACAGACCGAGGAATTCATCCGCAGCGAAGAGAAGCTGTGGCATCCGATCGTGCGCGATCTGAAAAACCGCAGGACGTGAGGCGCGCGCGCCGAAGCAGCGACCTAATTTGCCCTTGTCATGGGCAGGCAAAGCGTTCGCGGCCTCCTTGCGGTCATGGCCGGAACAAGTCCGGCCATGACAAAAAACGTCGTGAGCGCGGGGCTATGCTTTACGGGCAGTACCAGATGCCTGCGACAAGAATGCAACCAGCGGTCTGCCAGTAGGCCGGGCGTACGCCAACACGGCGCCAGCCGACGGGAGCAACCCGGTAGACGCCGCCTGGGCGATAGACAACTTTCTTCTGCACGACGACCTTTTTCTTCACGACCACTTTGTGATTCTTGTTGTGATTGACTTGAATCACCGCCGGATCGATCGCCGAGGTCAGATTCTTTGACGAAGCCGATCCGGGCAGGGCCAAAGCCGGCGAAGACAGCAAGGCTCCTGCCAGCAAGGCGGGTACAAGGCTTTTAACAAACGACATTGTTTCCTCCGTTCTAGTTACAACAATAATGCTGGCAGCCTAGGGCTTGTAAGCGCCTGGAACAACCCTGTTGCGCTGTCTGACCTGCCGTTCGTCCCGCTAAGGTGAAGATGAACGGCAGACAACAGAGGCATTAGGCTTCGGTTCATTATGAACGCGTAGGATTTCCGCTATCGTTTGAAGGGAGGGTTTGCCATGCGTGTAGTTGCGATTCTGGCGATAGCGGCAGCTGGCTTTGCCGCGTTTGTACCGAACGTGGCGTCAGCGGCGGAGCTCGACGTGCCGCAAGAGGGCTGCGAGCGCGGGCAAGTCTGGAACGGTTATCAATGCGAATGGGCGCGCCCGCGGGTGAGCGAAGCGCAGCCGGTTTATCGCGCGGCGCCGGTTTACGAAAGCTACGCCGCGTACGAGGTTGCCCCGGTTTATGTCGCCCCGCCAGTTTACGTCGGGCGGCCAGTCTATGTCGCGCCGATCTATCGTGCGCCGGTCGTTCGCTACTACGCCGGGCCGCGTTATGTCTGGAGCGGCCACCATGGGTACCATCGCTGGCGCTAATCCTTCTCTCTCCTCATAGCACTACCAGTGCCGGTCCCGGGGTGACCCGGGAACGGTAGGCCGTTCCTTCGAGACCTTGTTAGCTTGATCCCTCTGCGCCTTCTGCCGGCGCCGGCGCCGGCGACGAAGCGGGCGGCTCAACTTTGATGACCCGCGGCTGCTCGCCCTTTTTCACCTGAAGCAGCGTTGCCGTGACCGGGTTCGGTACATGCTCCAGCGTTGCTCCGGTGGAGGCATCGACCACCATTCCAACCGCGCCTCCTAAAATGATGTTGCCGGCAAAGCCGGCGGCACCTGTTCCGGCAAGCTGTGTCCGTACCGGTACTTCTACGGAATGAAATCCCGGTTTGGAGAACAAGACCGTGAATTCATCTTTTCGGCTAAATTGCAAAGTGCACGGCGTGACGCAGACATGGCCCATGGACGTGCGGGCCTGCGCTTCCGGCG
>JAXDOO010000164.1:0-3890 GCA_034668865.1 Alphaproteobacteria bacterium | reverse complement strand
GAGCACCAGTTCGGCAAATTCGTCTATCCGGCCGCCGGCCATTCGCCGGTGCGCATGCTCTACAAATACGGCGGCTCGATCCTCGCCACCATGAATAACTCCAACCGCCATGTGCGGATGTACCAGTCGGAGAACTTGGAGTTCGTGATTAATCAGTCGATCTGGTTCGAAGGCGAGGCAAAATTCGCCGACGTGATCCTGCCGGCCTGCACGAATTTCGAGCGTGTCGATATCAGCGAATGGGCGGCGCTCGGCGGCTATGGCCACCACGGCCAGCAGCAGCTCAACCACCGCGTCGTCATTTTCCAGTCGAAAGCCATCGAGCCGCTCGGCGAATCCAAGTCCGACTTCTGGATCTTCACCGAAATCTGCAAGCGGCTCGGTCTCGCCAACTACTTCAACGAGGGATGCAACGAGCTCGACTGGGTCAAGCGCGCCTATCTTTCCTCCGATCTGCCGAAGGTGATTTCCTGGCGGAAGCTGTTGAAGAAAGGCTATTACGTCATTCCGGCGGAGAAGGAAAAATTGCGCGCGCCGGTGTCGTTCCGCTGGTTCTGGGAAAATCTCAAAAAGGACGTGCCGGAGGCGCATCCACTGCCGTCGGATTACAGCGAGGAATTCCTCAAGGGCCTGCAGACGCAATCCGGCAAACTGGAATTCGAATGCAACAGCCTCAAGCGCGCCAAGGATCCCGAGCGCCCGCCGATCGTGAAATACGAGCCGTCATGGGAAGGACCGCATTCGCAAGAATATGCCCGCTACCCGCTGCAGCTGCTCACGCCGCATTCGAAATACAGCTTCCATACCCAGGGCGACGGCAAGAGCTCCTTCCTGCTCAACATCCCGGACCATCGCGTGAAGATCGACGGCTACTACTATTGGACCCTTCGCCTTAATGCGGCGGACGCCGCCGAGCGCGGGATCAAGCTGCACGACCTGGTGAAAATCCATAACGACCGCGGCGCGGTGATCTGCGCAGCGGTGCCGACCGAGCGGCTGCCGCGCGGCGTCTGCCACGGTTATGAATCATCGGCGATCTACGATCCGATGGGCGAGCCTGGAAAATCCGTCGACCGCGGCGGCTGTCTCAACCTGCTCACGCCGCACAAGACGCAAACCAAGACCACCCATTCGCTGGCGGGCTCGCATGCGCTGGTGCAGGTCGAGCTTTGGGACCGCCGCATCGACCACCTGTCGGAAGCCTTTGCTGCGGCCGACAAGGACGCCGCGATCAAGCGCAGACTGCAGGACGCGAAGCTTGTCCCGGCCGACGGCATCACAATGCCCGGCGTTGAGGCGTGACGATGAATAAATGGAACATGATCATCGACGTTGCCGAGTGCACGAATTGCAATTTGTGCACGCTGGCGAGCATGGACGAGTATGTAGGAAACGAGTTCCCCGGCTACTCGGCCCCGATGCCGCGCCACGGTCACAAATGGATCGACATCCTGCAGAAAGAGCGTGGGCAGGTGCCGATGATCGACGTCGCCTATGTGCCGACCATGTGCAACCACTGCGACAACGCGCCTTGCGTCGCCAAGGGCGGCGGCGCGGTGCAGAAGCGCGATGACGGCATCGTGCTGATCGACCCGGTCAAGGCCAAGGGGCGCAAGGATCTGGTCGATTCCTGCCCTTACGGGCATATCTGGTGGAATGAAGAGCTGCAGCTTCCGCAAGCCTGGACTTTCGACGCGCATCTGCTCGACCAAGGATGGAAACAGACGCGCGGGCAGCAATCCTGCCCGACCGGCGCCATGCGCGCGATCAACGTGAGCGACGAGGAGATGGCGGGCATCGCGCGCGAAGAGGCGCTCGAAGTCATGAAGCCGGAAGCCGGCACAAAGCCCCGCGTCTATTACAAGAATCTGTGGCGTTATTCGAAATGCTTCATCGGCGGTTCTGTCGCGGCGGAAGCAAACGGCATGGTTGACTGCGTCGAGGGCGCGATCGTGCGCCTGCTCAAGGACGGCGTAGCAGTCGCGGAAACTGTCACCGACAACTACGGCGATTTCAAATTCGATCGCCTGGATGAGAACTCGGGCGACTATGCCATCGAAGTCTCCGCCCGCGGGCGGGTGAGCAAGACGGTTGCCGCAAGGCTCGGCGCCAGCATCAATCTCGGCGAGATCAGACTTTAACGCCGGGAACCGCCGCTCATCGTCGTCATAAGAGAGGGATCTGCCGTGTCCGTCGCTGTTGCCGCTGGCGCCTATTTGCATCATCTCGAATTGGAAAGCGGCGATCCCGCCGCGCTTGCCGAATTTTATGGGCGGGCCATGGAGATGGAAGTGACGCGCAAGGCCGACGGCTGGTTCTGCCAAGGGCCTGGGCGCCGGATGCTGTTCAGAAAAGGCAAGCCGAACAAGCTGAGCTACGCCGCCTTCGCCTGCCGTGAGGAAGATGGACTTGAAAAGCTGCGCGCGCACGTGCGCGCCCAAGGCGTCAGTTTTGTCCCGTCGCCGTCTGCGCTGTTCGACCAGCGCGCCTTCGCCCTACAGGACCCCGAAGGTAACCGCATTGTTTTCGGCGTCGCCGACGAGCCGCTTGATCCGATCCGTAAACGCGGCCCGATTCACGGCCCGCTGCAGCATGTCACGGTGACCAGCACCGACATGGCAGCGATCGAGGATTTTTATGCCAACAAGCTCGGCTTCGCGGTTTCCGACCGGGTGCGCAACGACGAGGGCGCGGTGACCACCTGCTTCCTGCGCTGCAATCACGAGCACCACACGGTGGCGATCTTCCTCAAGAGCGAAGCCGGCCTCGACCACCACAGTTATGAAGCGGGCGAATGGACCACGATCAAAGATTGGGCCGACCATTTCGGCGGCATGCGCATCCCTATCGTCTGGGGACCGGGCCGCCACGGGCCGGGCAACAACCTCTTCATCTTCATCAAGGACACCGACGGCAACATGATCGAGATTTCCGCCGAGCTGGAGGTTGTGCACGACCGGCCGGTGAAGGAATGGAAGCATGAGCCCTACACGCTGAATATGTGGGGCCCGGCCATCATGCGCAGCTGAGAGCCGCGCGCTGGCGCCAATCCTGATGCCGGGCACTCCTATCGTTACCCATTCCTGTTCCCACCCCTCCTCCGCATTGCTTCGCCCCGTGAAGGCCCAGTAAGATAGGGAAAAGAGATAAAAACGTCGGGAGGGAATATGGATAAGCGGACTATCGCGCCGGCCGTGCTGGGCGTGGCCCTGGCCTTTCACCTGTCTCCGGTCATGGGTGAGACGGTTGCCGAATTCTACAAAGACAAGCAGGTCAAGATCGTCATCGGCAACGCCGCCGGTGGCGACTACGATCTCGGCGGGCGATTGCTGGCGCGATTTTTGGGAAATCATATCCCCGGCAATCCGACGGTGATCGTGCAGAACATGCCGGGCGCCTCGACGGTGACCGCCACCAATTACCTTTGGGCCAAAGCGCCGCGCGACGGCACCGTCATCGGCTCGTTCTCGCGCAACATCGCGAGCCAGGCTGTCATCGGAAAGATGAATATCGAAGCCGACCCGCGGAAATTCGGCTGGATCGGCGGCTCGTCGCTTCCTAGCCGCGTCTGCATGGTGTCCGCCAAGAGCGGCGTGAAATCTCCCGTCGAATTGTTCACGCGCGAGGTGATCGTCGCCGGCTCCGGCGCAGGCTCCTCGCTCAGCATCGTTCCGACCGCGCTGAACAACGTGCTCGGAACGAAGTTCAAGCTCGTGGAAGGCTATCAGGGATCCGGTGCGGCGATGATCGCGCTGGAGCGCGGCGAGGTCGAGGGTATCTGCCACACCGGCGGCGTGTTCCAGAGCCATCACGCCCAGATGGTGAAGGACGGCACGCTCAAAGTCCTGCTGCATGTGGAGGAAGCGGAATTGGCGGACGATCCGAGCGTT
>JAXDOO010000163.1:0-5724 GCA_034668865.1 Alphaproteobacteria bacterium | reverse complement strand
CGCTGAACGCTCGGGGGAAAACCTCCTGTTTGGGTCCAGCAAAGAAAATTCCGCCGCGGCGGGGATGGGGGCAGCGAGGGCCCACAACATCGCGCTTGGCCTTGAGCGCATCGGCCTGATTTCACTGCGCTACCCCATTGCTATCGCCGTCATGGTGGTTGTGTTGTGCGCCGCGGCCGCCGTGGGCATTACTCGCCTGAAGGTCGACGATTCGCTCAGCCAACTGTTCCGGTCGGACACCGCAGAATTCAAACAATACGAAGAAGTCTCGCGCCGCTTCCCGTCGAGCGAATACGACGTACTCATCGTGGTGGAGGGCAAGACGCTGCTCGCGCGTCCGTCGCTTGAGAAGTTGCGCGATGTCGTCACCGATGTGCAGCTGATCGATAGCGTCAAAGGAATCATCTCGCTGTTTTCGGCTCGTGAGCCGCCGGAAGGCGGAAAGCTTCCCGCTCCGCTTTTTCCACCCGAACTGCCGGAAGGTCCCGCCTATGATCAGCTGATCGAGCGGATCAAAGCGAACGAGATCATCCGCGGCAAGCTTCTATCCGAGGACGGCGAGCTGGCCCTCATTGTGCTCGCACTCGATCCACCCGTGGTGCAAGGCAAGGGCCTGCGCGACGTTGTCGGCGAGATTCGCGAGACGGTGGAAAATGATCTCGCCGGAACCGGCCTCAATGCCCAGCTTTCCGGCGTGCCGGTGATGCAGCTCGAGATCCGCAACGCGGTAGAGCGCGACCGGCTGATCTATAACGCCATCGGCTTCCTCGCCGGCTGCGTGATCGCGATTTTCTTCTTCCGGCGCGTAGCATTCATGGTGATGGCGGCCGCGCCCCCGCTGCTAGCGATTCTACTGTCGCTTGGCTTTTTGGGCTGGCTCGATTTCCGGCTCAACATGTTCCTCAATGTCATGACGCCCCTGATCATGGTCATAAGCTTTTCCGACAGCATGCAGCTCACCTTCGCGGTACGCGACCGGCTGATCGCGGGTGAGAACAAGTTCGATGCCATCCGCAACGCAATCCTGGTCGTGGGTCCGGCCTGCGTGTTGACGCACGCGACCGCCGGCCTCTCCTTCATAGCGCTGCAGTTTTCCAGTTCCGACCTGATCCGTACCTTCGGAGAAGCCGGCCTGATTGCGACGATCATCGCTCTCGTCGCGGTGCTCACGCTTATGCCGGTGATTGGGGTTTTGCTCATTCGCAATGAGCAGACCTTCGCCGCCGAAATCCAGGGTGCGGACACCGGAGTGACCTGGCTGCGCCGTTTCTGCGGCTGGATCGCACTGCGGATGGTGAGCCGCCCCGCGCTCTACAGCCTGATCAGCATCCTGATTGTCTTTGGTCTGACGCTGATCTACGCCAACCTCGAGCCGCGTTATCGCCTCGCCGACCAGGTGCCAGACAAACAGCAGGCGGTCGCGGCAAGCGGCCGGCTCGATGCCAAGCTCACCGGCGCCAATCCGGTCGATGTGCTGATCGAGTTCCCCAAAGGCGAAGCGCTCTATGAGCCGGAAACGCTTTCGACCATCGCTGATGTGCATGCGGTTTTGGAAAAACAGGCCGGAGTCGGCAATGTCTGGTCGCTGGAATCACTACGGCGGTGGCTCGCCGAGAAAGCCGGCAGGTCGGATATCAGCACGCTCAAGCAATACGTCGAGCTCCTACCCGAGCATCTGAGCGGACGTTTCATTGCCGCCGAGCAGGACGCCGCCGTTGTATCGGGACGCATTCCCGATATTGACGCAAGCCAGCTCCTGCCGGTCATCAACCAACTTAATCAGGCGCTGGATGATGTCCGCGCCAAGCATCCCGGTTACAGCCTATCGGTGACCGGCCTCTCGGCCATTGCCGCGCGCAACAGCGCAGACATGATCGGCAAGTTGAACAGAGGGCTGACCGTCGAAACCATTTTCGTGGCAGTCTTCATCGGACTGGCCTTTCGCTCGGTCGTCGTGATGTTCGCCAGCATCCTGCCGGGGATCTTTCCAGTGGTGCTGGCCGGCACTTTGCTTTGGGCGATCGGCGAAGGCCTGCAATTTGCCAGCGTCGTAGCGCTGACGGTTTCATTCGGTCTGGGACTGAGTGCGACGATCCATTTCCTCAACCGGCTGCGGCTGGAATCCCGGCCCGAAGACGATCCTGCCGTAGGCGTCGAACGGGCGACCGTGCTGGTCGGCCCGGCGCTGATCCTGACCTCCGTGGTGCTGGCCTGCGGCCTGGCGGTGACGGCGTTTTCCGATCTGCCATCGCTGCGCCTCTTTGGCTGGTTGAGCGCCTTCGCGATGCTGGCGGCGCTGGCGGCGGATTTGCTGATTCTGCGGCCGACGGTGATGTTCCTCACCACGCTCGCCCGCCGATGGCGACGGCGCGACGCTTAGCCGCGGCGATTGAGGGTGATGCTGGCTTCCGACATTTCTCTTCCGACTGGAGCCGTGATCGAGATCGACTGTTTGTCGCCGCGCGTGGTCAGAGACAGCAGCGCAGAGAAGGTTTGCCCTTCGACGCGGACGTTGACCTGGTCGCCTTTGATCGTGCCCGCCACCCGACCCGCCGCGCCGCGTGTTCTTTCGCTCCAGTCGCCAAGCACTTCGCCGTTCTGATAGCGCACGTTGCCTTGAAGCTCGAATTTGTAGCTGTCGCTGGCACAACGAAGCTCAAGGTTAACCGTCACGCCGGTGCTTCCAACAAGGTATTGCGCCCGGCAACGGATCGATTCCTTCGCACCGTTCGCGATTGCGAAGCTGCCGCCGCCGGCCCAGTTGCCAGCCATGTTGCTGAAAGGTCCTGAGCCTTGCGTCTCAGCGGGATCTGCCAGGACAAGGACAGCCGTAAAGGCCGCGGTCATGAAAGCCGCGCATCGAGCTTTAACCGACAATCCTGCCATGCTTTTCGTCCTGCTTCGCATCCCGCCGCGGACACCTTGCCCGATACTGGCGGCGGGGTAAACGCACCCCGCTATTTTTTGTTAACAGCTAACGCCAGGCTGCCCCGCCGCAGCATTCACGTTATAAACGCCACACAGCCATAGGTCGGAATAGACGGTACCTACCGCCATGCCTACAACGATCAAAGCCCTTCTCTGCCGGTTGCGGCGCGGCATGATGCGGTGCCTGGCTTTTCTTTTGGCCATCCCCCTGCTCGGCCCCGCGCTGGCAGCCGACAACCTCGTCGATCTGCAGCTAGTGCTTGCGATCGACGCTTCCAACAGTGTAAGCGACGAGCGTTTCGAGTTGCAGAAGCGGGGCTATGTCGCGGCCTTTCGCAATCCGCAGGTGATCAAGGCCATCGCCTCCGGTGCAGAGCAGTCCATCGCTGTCACCATGATGCAATGGACCGGTCCCTTCACCCATGTGCAGGTGGTCCCCTGGATGCGAGTCAGGGACTCTGCATCTGCTTCCGCGCTGGCCGACGCCATCAACCATTCCGAGCGAGAGCTCTTTGGCGGCGGCGGTACCTCCATCAGCGGCGCCATCGACCAAGGCGTAATGCTTTTGTCTCAAAGTCCCTACAAGTCGCAGCGCCGCACCATCGACATATCCGGCGACGGTCCCAACTCCAGCGGCCGGTCGGTAATCCGCGCCCGCGACGAGGCGGTAGCGCAGGGCATCGGCATCAATGGCCTGCCGATCCTGTCAATCGACCGCCGGCTCGATCATTATTACTACAGCTATGTGATTGGCGGCCCCGGCGCGTTCATGATCCCGGCGGCGAATTACGAAAGCTTCGCCGAAGCTATTGTCAAAAAACTGATCCTGGAAATTGCCGCGAATCCGCCGCCGGCCGGCCCTTGGGGGGCCATGCTGGCGCGAAGCCGCTAAAGCCGCCACGCCCCTTCCGTCGGAATCGGTCTCTGCTAAGCTGCGCGCCTGTTTGGCGGCGATGTTCGATGGGTTGTCATGTGAATACGGCTTGCGTACCCCTGCGCATTTTTTCGTGTGCTCTCCTGCTTATCCTGCTGCTGGGCAGTGGATTGCAGACGCAAGCGCAGACCAATGTCGACTTGCAACTCGTTTTGGCGGTGGATGCGTCAGGCAGCGTCAATGACGCACGCTTTGAGTTGCAGAAGAAGGGCTATGCCGCGGCCTTCCGCAATCCGCAAGTGATCAAGGCGATCATGTCGGGTGGAGAACAAGCCATCGCCGTCACGATGATGCAGTGGACCGGGCCTTTCATGCATGTGCAAGTGGTGCCTTGGATGCTAATCAAGGATGCCGCATCGGCGAAGGCTTTCGCCGATGCCATTGCCAGCTCGCAACGTGAGTTATTCGGCGGCGGGACCTCAATCAGCGGCGCCATCGATCAGTCGATGATGTTGCTTTCGCAGAGCCCATATAGCTCGACCCGTCGCACCATTGATATCTCCGGCGATGGCGCCAATACCAGCGGCCGTTCGATTACCCATGCGCGCGACGAGGCAGTGCGCAGCGGTATCAGCGTCAACGGCCTGCCGATTCTGTCGCTCGATCCCTTCCTCGACCGCTACTACTACAACTACGTGATCGGTGGGCCGGGGGCCTTTATGATTCCGGCCGCGAATTACGAAAATTTCGCCGACGCCGTCGTAAAGAAACTGATCCTTGAGATCGCGGCCAACGAAGACCCGCCCGCCATGAAACGATGGGGCGCGGTCCTGGCCGGAACGCCGTGAAGACGCCACTCACCTTGCTCGCCGCCGCTGCGCTCATCGCGCTGTGCCTTCCAGCGCGCGCCGATTTCCAGATCTGCAATCGCATGAGCTATGTGGTGGAAGCCGCGGTCGGCCTGCAGGAGTCCGGCGCGCTGGTGACGCGCGGCTGGTATCGCGTCGACCCCGGCCAGTGCCGCGTCACCATCGAAGGTACCGTCAATGCCGACCATTTCTATGTTCATGCCCGTGCGCTCCCGGCCTATGGGAGTTCGCCGTCGGCGCTGACGGGTCATGTCGAACTGTGCGTCGGCAAGCAGCATTTCATCGTGCCGTCAGCGGGGCGCGGCTGCTCGCGCCCGGGCCAGCAATTGGCGCGCTTCACCGAGGTGAAGCCGTATCCGAGCGAGACCGGATGGACCGTCTATCTTGCCGAGGAGGCGGATTATGACGACGAACAGGCGCGGCTCGCCGCCCTGCAGCGGCTGCTGACGATCAACGGCTATGACGCCAATCCGATCGACGGACTGAAAGGGCGCAAGACCGACGCAGCGCTCGCCGCTTTCCTGAAGGACGGCAATTTACCGCCCGAGGCGGCGAATGCCCCGACCTTTTTCGACGTGCTGCTTGAAGCGGCGCAGCGGCCGGACGGCACCGGTTTTGTCTGGTGCAACGAAACCAGCAATATCGTCATGGCGGCGGTGGCCAACGAAGACCGGGGCACAATCGTCACGCGCGGTTGGTTTCGCGTCGAGCCGGGCAAATGCGCGCGCCCGGAGGTGCTGGCGCGCGCGCGCCGGGTCTATAGCTATGCCGAGGCAATCGACGCCAACGGGCAATTGGTCAAGCGCGGCGGCAAGCCGCTTACCTGGGGTGGCCGCACGATGCTGTGCACGCGCGAAACCTCCTTCGAGATCAGCGACCATAAGGAATGCAATGCGCGCGGCCTAAGCCCCGCAGGCTTTGCCAGTGTCGAGCTTGCCGCACAGGGCGCGACGACGCTGCGCTTCAAGGAACCATGAAGAAGTCCGCACAGCGCGGTTTCGATCAGGTTGAGACTTGGGTATTCGATCTCGACAACACGCTCTACCCGCATCA
>JAXDOO010000162.1:0-3029 GCA_034668865.1 Alphaproteobacteria bacterium | reverse complement strand
GCCGAGGAAGAGCCCGGACAGGAAATCGTTGACCCGGATGGCGAGCGCCATGATGTCGTCGATCTCCTGCGGCGTGGCCCAGCCAAAGGCGGTGATGTGCTCTTCCGATACCATCGGATCGTTGAGCGCATCATTCTTGTAATAGAATTCGATGATCGAGCGCGGCAGCTGGGTGCCTTCCTCGATGCCGAGCTTCGTCGATAGCGAGCCGGCGGCGACATTGCGCACGACCACTTCCAGCGGGACGATCTCGACCTCGCGGATCAACTGCTCGCGCATGTTGAGCCGGCGGATGAAATGCGTCGGCACCCCAATGTCGTTGAGGTGCTGGAAAATGTACTCCGATATGCGATTATTGAGGACCCCCTTGCCCTCGATAATCTCGTGCTTTTTGGCATTGAAAGCGGTCGCATCGTCCTTGAAATGCTGGATCAATGTTCCGGCCTCGGGTCCCTCGTAAAGGATCTTGGCCTTGCCTTCGTAAATGCGACGGCGGCGGCTCATCGGAGTGTACCGTGGTTTGTGAAAGTCCATGTGCCGTGGCTCCATTTCAGTTCGAGTGGTCCGCGGCGGCGGAACCGGATGGCACGACTCGCTTAAGTGAATAGCCTATCCGGCCACAGCGCAACCTAGCCGATGGCAATCCGCAGCACAATCGACAGGTCTGTGGAAGGGCAACAAGCGGTGCGCGAATCGCCTGGTTGCCTTGACGCTATCGGCCCGATATGCAAGGCGCGCGGAACTGCAGGCGCAGAGCAGCGTTCCACCGGCGACGAGGAAAAAACATGACGACGTTCGACAAGCGTGAGGAAGGTTTTGAGAAGCAATTCGCGCATGACGAGGATTTGCGATTCAAGGCTATTGCTCGCCGCAACAAGATGTTGGGCAAATGGGCGGCAGAAAGGCAGGGTCTCAGCGGCTCGGAAGCCGATGCCTATGCCAAGGAAGTGGTGATCGCCGATTTCGAGGAAGCCGGCGACGACGACGTTTTTCGCAAAATCCGCGCGGATTTCGACGCCCAGGGCATCAAGCTGCCGGACGAGGACATCCGCCGCCAAATGCAAGACCTGCTGGCGCAGGCGGTTACCGAAATCAAAGCCTCGGGCTGATCACGCCTTTGTGCCCATATGCCGCATGGCCCCCCGACCCGGGGGGAATATCTCAACGCCCAAACGGTTTATCCTCCTAGCCAGGACAGCAGCCTAAAAAGCCATCCGGTCGGAGGAAAGCCATGGCCCGAATCGTACGCCTATCCCTGCTCGCGTCGGCCGCGCTGCTGGCGCTTGGCGCTCACCTCTTCGCACAGCAAAGCGCGATGACGTTTTTCGTCACCAGCGTCGGTTTAGGCAAGGGCGCCGACCTCGGCGGGCTGGAAGGCGCGGACCGGCATTGCCAGTCGCTCGCCCAGGCGGTGGGCGCCGGAGGAAAAACCTGGCGCGCCTATTTGAGCACACAGGGCGCCGGCGCGGTGAATGCGCGCGACCGCATCGGCAAGGGCCCTTGGCAGAACGCCAAGGGCGTCGTCATCGCCAAGGATGTGGGTGAACTGCATGGCGAGAATAATCTCACCAAGCAGACGGCGCTCACCGAGAAGGGCGATATGGTGCCCAGCCCTCCCGAGGACACCACCAATCAACACGACATCCTTACCGGGTCGCAGCCCGACGGCACTGCTATTTCCGGCGACAAGGACATGACTTGCGGCAACTGGACCAAGAGCGACGAAGGCGCGGCCATGGTGGGCCATGTCAACCGCCGCGGCCTCGACGATTCGCCCGCGGCAAAATCGTGGAATTCGTCGCACACCTCGCGCGGACCGAGCGGCGGATGTAGCCAAATGGACCTCAACAGCACCGGCGGCGCCGGACTGTTATACTGCTTCGCGACAACGAACTGAAACCTCGCGCTTCCCCTCGATGGACGTGCGCTGGCCGTACCCAGGCGTCTGCTCGGCTCGCCGCCGAAATTCGCCAGGCAGGCAGCCCCGGAGAACTGCTTAAAGGCCAGGAATCGAAATGGTTTTCCCAGCTTAGGAACACCAGCCGGCGTGCCGCGTTAAGTCAGTACCATGCGTAGCTTTGCTAGCCCGGTTGTCGGCTATGTCAGCGCCGTTCTCGGCGTGATCGCGATTGCCTCCGTCGCGGTCTTCACCATGCATGGAGTGGCCGCAAAGGCGCACCGCCATTGGGATGCCGACATCGACCGGATTATCGCCCAGCAGCAGGCGAAGAAGCTGGACACGGAAGCTACTGTCCGAGCCGAAGCTTCCGACGATGGCGATGCCAGGCCGCAGACCGCCACCCTCACCCGCGGCGCGGCCGAGGACGACGATGAAGACGACCTGGCCTTCAGCACCGAGGAGGCCAAGTCCAAAAAGCTCCAGAATCCCGGCAGTAAGAAAAACGGCCGGCGCACCGAGCGGCGTTCTCAGCATTACATCCCGGCCGCCTTTGCGACCGTGCCGAAATTCGCTGCCAGTGCCGCGGCCACCAGCACCGTTCTGCTCAGGCTGCGCTGACGCTCCGACGGTATGATCTGCACCATCATTGACTTCCAACGGGTGAGGCGGATTCTTCCTCGCAACGATAACGGAGTGCTCGAATGAGAAAACTATGTGTGCTGGGTATTCTTGGTCTGCTGATGTCGCAGGCCGAAGCTCAGACGCCGACCGAAGCTCAGACGCCGACCAAATGCGAAGGCTCCGATGCTCGCGCTTGTCACCAGCAGAATTTTAAAGCGGCGCGCAAGGCCCTCGACCGAGCAATCACCGACGCCTGCAAAAAACAGGGTGCCAAACGCGGGGAAATGCTGGCCTGCCGCGCCGAGCTGATGACCAAGGCCGCCGAAGGCCTTGCGCGCTAATTGATCAGCTGCCCATTCTCACAGCGTATTTCGCGCGGTCTTGTCCGAAAGCCGATTCCCACCTCCGATCAGTCCAGGACCGGCTCTGTCTGGATCCTGCGCTACGACATCGGTTCGGGCTCGGGCTGCCGTTTCGGCTCGTCCGGCAGCGGGATGAACTCCTTGTC
>JAXDOO010000161.1:0-2847 GCA_034668865.1 Alphaproteobacteria bacterium | reverse complement strand
TCTGCAGCTCGGCGGGCTCCGCATAACCCGTGACGAAATTGAAAACGAGGCCGACATCGCGCGCGATCACCGGATCGGAGGTGAAGAACGACAGGTCGGTATAGATGCGGGCGGTGACCGGATGATAATTGCCGGTACCGACGTGAACATAAGAGGCGAGCGCGCCCGCCTCGCGCCGCACGACCAGCGACAGCTTGGCGTGGATCTTGAGTTCGATGAACCCGAACACCACCTGGGCGCCTGCGCGTTCGAGGTCGCGCGCCCAGCGGATATTGGCCTCTTCGTCGAAGCGCGCTTTCAGCTCCACCAGCGCGGTGACGGATTTACCGGCTTCCGCGGCCTCGATCAGGGCGCGGATGATCGGGGACTCGGCGGAGGTGCGATAGAGCGTCTGCTTGATCGCTACGACATTGGGATCGCGCGCGGCCTGTTGCAGGAACTGCACCACCACGTCGAACGACTCGTAAGGGTGGTGGACGATCAGGTCCTTCTGGCGGATCGCCGCGAAGCAGTCCCCGCCCTGGTCCCGGATACGCTCGGGGAAACGCGGATTGTAGGGCACAAATTCCAGATCCGGCCGGTCGAGGCCGGTGAGTTGCACGAGTTCGCTGAGCGCAAGCATACCGTCGATCACGAATACTTCGTCCTCGGCGACCGCCAGCGCGCGCACGACGAAGCGCCGCAACTCGGCCGGCATCGCCGCCTGCAGTTCGAGCCGGATCACCGATCCGCGCCGCCGCCTTTTCAGCCCGATTTCGAAGGAGCGAACGAGGTCCTCCGCCTCTTCCTCGATTTCCACTTCGGAATCGCGAATGACGCGGAACGCGCCCTGGCCTTTCACCACATAGCCGGGAAACAGGCGGCCGATGA
This sequence comes from Alphaproteobacteria bacterium, assembly GCA_034668865.1. Taxonomy (GTDB): domain Bacteria; phylum Pseudomonadota; class Alphaproteobacteria; order Rhizobiales; family Xanthobacteraceae; genus CANKHA01. Next base: position 1,977 of record JAXDOO010000161.1, on the reverse strand, counting down.
ACAAGACGGTGGCCTGCTCCAGAGTGATGAGGCGGATGGCGGACGATCCCTCGGCGGCGGGCAGCCGGATGAAACGCTCGACCTTGCCGGGAATTCGGATCAGCGCATTCATCACCTTGCCGTCGCTCGTTCGCATGAGCGCCAGCGCCATGGTGAAGCCGAGATTGGGAATGAACGGAAAGGGATGCGCGGGATCGATCGCGAGCGGCGTCAAGAGCGGAAAGATATGACGCAGGAAGTGGTCCTCCAGCCAGGTCTTTTCCTTCTTGGCCACCTCGGCGCCCTCGACCAGCGTAATATCCTGCTCCGCCAGCGCCAGCCGGAGCGCCTGCCAGCGCGCCTGCTGGTCGCCCGCGAGCGCCGATACCGCCTCTGAAATGCGCGCCAGCTGCTCGGCGGGCGTGAGACCGTCCGGACTCTTGCTGGTGATCCCGGCGCGCAACTGGGCCTTGAGGCCGGCGACGCGCACCATGAAGAATTCGTCGAGGTTGTTGGCCGAAATCGAGAGGAAGCGGATGCGCTCGAGCAGAGGATGCGAAGCATTCTCGGCTTCCTCGAGCACCCGGCGATTGAAGTGCAGCCAGGAAAGTTCCCGGTTGATGAAGCGGTCGGGACTTTCGGCAAGCGTCCCCACGGCCATACCCGCGGACCCCTCCGGGACCGTGGGCGGCTCAATTTCATCAGGAGTGACAGTAGCTTGCGCGCGATCAGCCATGAATGGATATTTCGATTAGGTGCATGATGGCCGCCATTCGTGACGGTCCCATGACATGACGCGCCGAGGCTAAACGTTCCGTCAAGGCTGATCGGCGCGCAGGACCTCGGCCGCCAGCACCCTGGTTAACGGGCGCTGCTGGCGCATCGCTTCCTGATCGAGATGGGCCACGATATCGCGGGCGGCCGCAAAGGAGCGTTCGATGCGTGTCGCCACATAGCCGACCAAGGCTTCGTCGACGGCGAGCTGGCGATCGGCAAACAGCTTCACCAGCACCGCGCGCAGCAGGCCGTCGTCGGGCGCCGCGAGCGACGCCACCGGCAGCACCTTCAGCCGGGAACTAAGGTCGCGGATATCCAGGTTCCAGCCCGCTGGCGGCGTGCGCGCGGTGAGCAGGAGGAATGCGCGCTCCTCCCGCACGAGATTGAGCAGATGGAAGAGCGCCCGCTCGTCGAGGGCGCCGGGCGCCGCGTCTTCGATGACCACCGCGCCGGTCGCCAAGGCCATGGGCACCGCGGGCTGTTCGAGCGCGTGGGCGGCGACAGAGCGCGCGCCCGCCTCCGCCGCCCAGATCGCCGCAAGGTGGCTCTTTCCCGATCCGGCAGGACCGACCAGCACCACGGCACGGTCGGGCCAATCGGGCCAGCTCTCGACCAGGGCGAGCGCCGCCGCATTCGAGGGGCCGCTCAGGAAATCCTCGCGCGCAAAGCTCTCCGCATGATCGAGCGACAAAGCCAGTTGGCGCGGAGCGCGGCTGACGGACACGGCGGTCAACCCGGCCTGCCGCCGCTATAGAACGGGCTTGCCAGATATTGCCGCAAGGCGAAGCGCAACAAGACGGCGACCGCGGCCGCGAGCGGTACAGCGAGCAACAGGCCGACAAAACCGAATAGATAGCCGAAGGCGAATATCGCAAAGATCAGCCATACCGGATGCAGGCCGACGCTCTCGCCCACGAGTTTCGGCGCCAGCACATTGCCTTCGATGAATTGCCCGACCATGAAGATGCCGAGCACGACCACGATCCATGTCCATTCCGGCCAGAACTGCGCGGTCGCCACGGCGAGCGACAGCACCAGCCCGGTCATCGAGCCGACATAGGGAATGAAACTGATAAGACCGGAGATCAAGCCGATCAGCAGCCCGAAATTCAGCCCGACCAGCGAAAGCGACACCGCATAGAACGAGCCAAGAATAAGACAGACGGCGCTCTGGCCGCGGACGAAACCGGCAATCGCCGTGTCGATTTCCCGCGCCAGCCC
>JAXDOO010000160.1:0-4086 GCA_034668865.1 Alphaproteobacteria bacterium | reverse complement strand
CCGACACGCGGACAAAAGCCGTAGTGTCCAAAAAGCGTTGGTACATGCGCCAAGCGCTGTAAGAGCCGCACAGCGCTCCAGCGCCGGATAATAATCGAATTCACACGAAGAACCTGCCAACTCTTGCGAGCTGGCGGGGAAGTCATTTTTGCAGCGGCGAATACTTTACGGCCATTCCGTATGGAAACCTTGCTGAGCTTACGCGCGCGACATGCAACTTATCCGGGCGGTAGCCGCGTCTTTAGGCAATTTCGTCCTGAAGGATTCCCGCATGTCGCCGCTTTGCAACGTTCGGTGACATCCTTAACTGATGCGAAAGAGTTCGATGGAAGCAAATCACTTGCAACGATAGTTTGCGCCGTCCTGAACGGACGCCCGCTACTAGATTGCATCCTGCCTACAAGAAAAATACCGCGCGCGATCCAACGCGGCGGCGAGACTCTGTCCACACAACGGGCGGGTACTGGCATTGCCAGCGCAGCCGTCTCGACTCAAAACGAATCCCTCGCCTGTTGCAGCGAGGCGAGGGGTTCGAATTTCGCGCCGGTGATCCTGGACCGGCATCCAGCCACACAATGACGATGGAGAAAAATGCGCGGCGCGTGCCGCGGCAGCGGTGACGTGCGGCTACGCTGCGATGCCGCAGGCGCGGCGGATCGCCGCGACCAGCTGATCCGGCTGCACCGGCTTGGCGAGTAGTTCCGGTCCGTTCAGCGCCGCGACTCGGGCACGGGTCGCCGCATCGTCCGCCCAGGCCGATACGAACACAACCGCGGTTCCAACGCGCTCTTGCACCAGCCGCGCCGCCTCGACGCCGTCGAGGCCGCCGAACAGGACGATGTCCATCACCACCACATCGGGCCGGTGCTCCAGCGCATCGACCAAGGCGCTTGAGCCCAGGCCCGTCGAGCTCACGACCGTCCCGCCATGTTCGGCCAGGATGGTTTCGAGCCCCATGCTGATGAGCGGCTCATCTTCCACGACGGCAATCCGTAACGGCGATCCGTCGGGACGCTGGAGCGCGCCGGGTGGGGTGCGATTTTCCGCTGGGCGGGTGCGCTGCCGGGAAGACGCGCTGGAACGCGACGCCACGCTGCTGCGGGGAGGCGCGCTGGTGCGAAGAGTCGCCATGTCCGAGTGAACCCCCAATGCCACTCATCGCTAAACCGCCGGCAACGGTCAAAGTTCCCTGGCCGAGTGCGCCCACGGGCTTCGGGGCAGCCGTCGCGCAATGGAGGCTTGGCTTGGTGCGGCCGCCGAAGCATACTTTTCGTATGTCCGATCGATTGGCGTCATACCGTTTTCGCGACGAGGCCCGGCGGCTGGTTGCTCTGGCGGACACCTGCCCATACGCGCAATACAAGCGGCCGCTGTTCGAATTGGCCGCGCAGTACGAGTCGGCCGCGCGCCAAGCCGAGCAATCGCCGCCTGCCGAGCCGCACGCGCCCGCGTACCGCTGGCGCTGGAGTTGGCGCGGCTAGCGAAACCGCCGGCGCGGCCGGGTAAGCCGTTTCCGGTTGGCGCGCACTTTGCGCGTGAGCGAGCGGCTCCATGCGCCGGCCGCAGCATGACATGCCCCCGCCGGATCGAACGGCCGCAGCATCGCGGCAGCCATTGCCGCGTCAGAGGCTGCCAGCGCAGCGGTGGCAAACGCCGGTTGCTTCTCGTCCACCATCAGGGACCGTTCGGATGCTGTGGCGGTGCCCCAAGCGAGCCCCCACGTCCGCAGCGTCATGACCATGGCCGTCTCGACCCACAACCCGGCCAGGTCTGCCGGCAGGCGCGCAACAGCATTGCGTCTGTGAACAGGCATTCGGTTTCGCTCGGGGATTAGTGGTGGTTCTTCAGCTCGGCAAGGGCCTTGCGCAACGCCCACGGCTCAAGCGGCTTGCGCAAGATTGGGCGGTCGCGAAACGCCTGCCTGATTTCGGCGCTGTCATAGCCGGTGAGGAAGATGAACGGCACGTGCTTTTCGTCCAGCTTCTCGGCCACCGGATAAACCGCCTCGCCGTGCACGTTGACGTCAAGGATGGCGCAGTCGAACTCGCGCGCGTGGACGGCGTGCTTGGCCGCGTCGATGCGCGAGGCGATGCCGACCACCTCGCAACCCAATTCTTCCAGCGTGTCCTCAAGCGCCATCGCCACGAGAACCTCGTCTTCTACGACCAGGACGCGCAAGCCGGAAACATTCGGTTGCACCATCGCCCCATTCCATCCCATCCGAGGTACCACTTCAGAAGTAAGCAAGGGTAACTGCGTGGGTCTGCGCGAGTTCCTGCCAATCGTGGCGGGTCGGGTAGAAGTCAGTGCGGATGGTGCTCCGCCGCCTATAAGGCCCAGCTTTGCGGATTTTATTACAGCACAGGGCTATTCGGCGGCCACCTTGGCGGCATCGATGAACTGGGAGACCCATTTATTGCGTCGTTTCAGGTTCTAGCGGTACATCGCCTAGAATTACGCCTTCGGGAACGAATGGGTCGAGCCGCGCTGCACCAGAGCCTCGCCCCATGCTTTCAGGCGCGGGAATTGCTCGATGACGCCGAGCTTCTTCACCCGATCGAGGAAGAAGTACCGCTGCAGGAACGGTGCATAGGCGGCATCCACCAGTGAATACTTCGCGCCGTTGAAGAACGGACCGCCGCCCTGCTTCTCCAGCGCCTTCTCCATCCGCTCGAACGGCGCAGGTATCTTTTCCGCCGCCTTCATGTAATCGGCTTCCGTGTCGGCATAGGCGATTGCGGTCACCGTGTCCGAGAAGGTGGGCACATAGTCGGTCCACGCGCGGTTCATGGCGCGTGCAATCGGGTCTTCCGGCGCAAGCCGGGGCGTAATGGTCTCGTCCAGGTACTCGCAGATGGCGTTGGACTCGAACAGCGACACGCTGCCATCGATGCTCAGCACCGGCACCTTTTTGTGCGGCGAGATGGCGAGGAACCAGTCGGGCCGGTTGTCCGGGTCGATGTGGCGGAAGTCGAATGCGATGTTCTTCTCGCGCAGCACGATTGCCGCGCGCTGCACCCAGGGGCAGGTCTTGAAGCTGACCAGCAGATACTTCGCCATGGCGCTCTCCCGTCATATTGGTGTTCACCATGATCGCACGCACGGATCGGGCGCGAAAGAGGGCCCCCTGGCCGCCGGGGGACCGCCGGGGGACCGCCGGCCCATCCTTGACGACGGCCGCGGTGTGTTGCCACAGGAGTTAACATCGCGAAATCAGGGGGGGTGCACCGCACGTGGCGGTCCTCCAGGGGGCTATTTTCACCCTTCTTAAATCCTCAGGGTCTTAATAACCTTATGGCGATGTCTCGATCCAAGACCTCCCGGAGAGCCCGGGACAGCACAAACACGGTCGTCGATTTGCCCGTGCCGGACTCGCCGCTGAGCGCCACTCGTGCTAACGAGGCGCAATTGACCAGCATCGACACGACGCGCACTCATTTCACGACCGACAGCAACGTCGCTGAATTGCTCGATCTTTTGTCCGAAGGGTTTATCCTGCTGGACCAGGACGGACGCTTCGTATTCTGCAACGAGACCTATCGCGAGTTCTATTCCAGGATCCCCGATCTCCTGGTGCCCGGCACGCCATTTGAGCTCCTGGTCCGCACCAGCTTCGAACGCGGGCAGATCATCTCGTCCGAGAAGAGCGTGCCCGAACTGATTGCCGACCGTCTTGGCCATTACCGCGCCGATGCATCGGTCCACGAGCATCAACTGTGCGATGGGCGGTGGCTGCGCATCACGGAGCGCCGGCTGCCGAATGGCTGGTCGCTCGGCACCCGTACCGACATAACCGAGGCCAAAGTCCGCGAGCAGAAGCTAGGCGCGCTCGAGCAGCAGCTAACCGATGCGATCGAAGCGCTGCAGGAGGGGTTTGCGCTGTTCGATCCGGAAGACCAGCTGGTGGTCTGGAACCGGAAATACGAAGGCTTTTTCCCGCTGATCAAGAACGACATCCGGCTCGGCGTGAAATTCGAGCAGCTGATACGGCTTGCCGCCGAGCGGGGTCAGAACGTCGAGACACAGAGCGATCCCCACCAATGGATCGCCGCGCGGCTCAGCGCGCACGCCCAGGCGACCGGCACG
>JAXDOO010000159.1:0-30736 GCA_034668865.1 Alphaproteobacteria bacterium | reverse complement strand
TCGCCAAGATGCCCGAAGGGGATCGGGCGCGCCCCGGGGATGAGCTTGGTCGCCGCGGCGCTCGCCTCCGCGATGAAATCCGGCACGGCCGCGATTGGCACCGAGATGTCGTGCTTGATCGAGCCGCCGGGATATTTTTGTACCTCGACGATGTCTTCGCGCAGCCGCCAGAATAAATTGGCCTGTTCCAGACTAGCGGCGACCACGGCATCACTCGCAAGGCCGCGCTCGGCCGCCTTGCTTAGCAATTCCTGCATCGCTTCCGGCAAGCCTTCGCTCGCCTGCGAGGACAATTCGATCAGCACGTACCACGGGTGTGGACCGGCGAAGGGGTCGCGCCGGTCGGGCATATATTGGCGGATGAAATCGAAGCCGATGCGCGGCATGAATTCAAATCCGGTGATGCTGTCGCCGGCCAGTTCGTTGGCGAGGTTGAACAATCCGAGCGCGGCGGTGGGCGAGGGCACCCCGACGAGCGCCGTCTCCACCGCGCGCGGTCGTGGAAATAATTTCAGCACCGCGGCGGTGATGATGCCGAGCGTGCCTTCCGCGCCGATGAAGAGATTCTTCAGGTCGTAGCCGGTGTTGTCTTTCTTCAGCTTGTTGAGTCCGTTCCAGACCCGGCCATCGGCCAGCACCACCTCCAGCCCGAGCGCCAGATCGCGGGTCACACCGTACGCCAGCGCTCCGGTGCCGCCCGCATTGGTGGAGAGATTGCCGCCGATGGTGCAGCTTCCCTCCGCGCCGAGCGAGAGCGGAAACAGCCTGTTGGCTTGTTCGGCGGCGTCTTGCGCATTGGCGAGGATCACGCCGGCCTCGCAGGTCATGGTATTGGAGCTCGGGTCGACCTCGCGGATTTGATTGAGCCGCGTGAGCGACAACAAAATCTCCGTCCCGCTTTCGGACGGCGTCTGGCCGCCGACCAAGCCGGTATTGCCGCCTTGCGGGACGATCGGCGTGCCGGTCTCGTTCGCGAGCTTGAGGATTTGCGACACTTCCGCTGTGGAGCCCGGGCGCAAGACCACAGGCGTGCGGCCATGATAGAGGCCGCGGTTTTCCACCAGATAGCCTTCCTGCTCGGCCGGGTCGGTGACGGCATATTTATCGCCGACGATGGCGATGAAGTGGGACAGAAAATCCGTGGAGGGCGCCTTGCGGTCGGACATGGCGTCAGCGCCCGCGCGGGGCTGCGGCACGCCGCAGGCGGTCATTGATGGCCTCGCCCAGGCCGTGCTCCGGCACCGGCATCACCGCGATCGCCTCGGCGCCGGAAGCATCCAGCGCGCGCAGATGCGAGAAAAGGTTGGCCGCCGCTTCCACCAGATCGCCTCGCACAGACAGGTTGAGCATGGCGGCGGAATGTTCCACTGCCGGGCCGAAAGCAAGCAGCGCTTCATCCGCGCCAACGGAGGTGGCCTCGAGCCGCAGCCGCGCCTTTGGCGCGTAATGCGAAGCCTGCATCCCGGGCGCGAGCGGTGCTTCGTTCTCCTCCACCGCTTCCATCAGCGGCGCTTCCGTCAGCGGATGTCCCAGCAGCTTAGTAACGGCCTCGCGCGCCAGTCCGCCAGGGCGGAGCAGTGTCGGCCTATCCAGGCAGGCGATAATGGTAGATTCCACCCCAACCTTCGTCGGTCCGCCATCGACCACCAGGTCGATCTGGCCGCGCAAATCGGCCAGCACATGAGCGGCGGTGGTGGGGGACACGTGGCCGGAGCGGTTCGCCGAAGGCGCAACGATCGGCTTGCCGAATGCGATTATCAATTCGCGCGCCACCGGATGATCCGGCACCCGCACGGCGATGCTGTCGAGGCCGCCGCTGGCAAGATCCGACACGGCGCAATCGGGCGTCTTCGGCAGCACCAGCGTCAGCGGGCCCGGCCAGAAAGCTTGCGCAAGTTGCGTGGCGGTCGCATCGAAGCGCGCCAGCCGCTGCGCCTCGGCAAGCCCGGCGACATGCGCGATCAGCGGATTGAACGAAGGCCGGCCCTTGGCGGCGTAGAGCCGCGCCACCGCGTGAGCGTTGGTGGCGTCGGCGCCGACCCCATAAACCGTCTCGGTCGGGAATGCGACGAGGCCGCCCGCAGCGAGGCATTGCGCCGCGGCTTTCGCGGCCTCGCTTCCCGCCCTGATCACGCGCGTGTAGGGTTCAGCCGACATGCGACGTCGAAGTCGTTGCTCGATGCATGCAGGCTCCGTTTCGCGGCTAGTGTGGTGGTTCAGAAGTTCGCTCTATTCTTGCTGCTAGTCTCGGAAGCGAACTTCTGAACCAAACCACACTAGAAACATAACTTGCCAGTGTCCCTTTAATTCCGAAGTTCGCATAAACGGGGCCGCGAGTTCGTGCGAACTTCGGAATTAGGACACTAGCGGGCGGACGCGCGCGTTGAGTGCGATACGCGCCAGATCGTACCATTGCCATCTTCCGAGAAGAGCAAGGCGCCGTCCTGCGCCACGGTCACGCCCACCGGGCGCCCCCATACGCTGGCGTCGTCTACCACAAAGCCGGTGACGAAATCCTCATACTCGCCGGTAGGCACGCCGTCTTTCACCATGACCCGGACGATCTTGTAGCCGAGCCGCTTCTGCCGATTCCAGGAGCCGTGCAGGGCGGCAAAAATCTGGCCCTTGTACTCCGCCGGGAACTGGCCGCCATCATAGACGACCATCTGCAGCGACGCCGCATGCGGCTGAAGCAGAACGTCCGGGACCGTCACCTTGTCCTTGAGGTCGGGGCGGACACCCTTGTGCCGCGGATCCTCATTCGCGCCGATGTAATACCAGGGCCAGCCGTAGAAGGCGCCTTCCTTCACCCGGGTGATGTAGTCGGGCGGCAGGTCGTCGCCGAGCAGGTCGCGCTCATTGGTTGAACACCAGAGGTCGCCGGTGGCGGGGTGAATGTCCATGCCGACGCAATTGCGGATGCCGGTGGCATAGATACGCCGGTTCTTGCCGTCGGGATCGAAGGCGAGGACGGCGGCGCGTTCTTCCTCAGCGCCCCAGGCAGCGCCCAGCGGTTTTTCCGCCATCCATTTCTTCATCGCCTCGCCCTCCAACGGCGGGACGTCCTGCGCGACATTGGTGGCGGAGCCGACGGAGACGAACATCTTCGATCCGTCCTTGGAGAAAACCAGATCGCGGGTCCAGTGTCCGCGCTCCGCCGACGGCAGCTTCGGCACGACCACCTGTGGCTCGCCGCGGGATTTCAGGTCGCCAAGGCCGAAGGAGAAACGCACGATGGAATCGGTATTTGCTACATAGAGCCATTCCGGCTCGGGACTGTTGGGAGGATAAAAGCTGATGCCGAAAGGCCGCTTCAGGCCGGAGGCGAAGATCTCCATCTGCTCGGCTTTGCTGCCGTCCTTGCTCGGCCGCAGCACGCGGATGCGGCCGGCATTGCTTTCAGCCACGAAGACGTCGCCGTTCGGCGCCGTGCGCATCAGGCGCGGGCCTTCCAGACCCTTGGCAAACAGCTTGACCTCGAATCCGGGAATTGTCTTGAGCTCGCGGCCGCCGGGATCGGCGACCATCTGCATACGGTTGCGGACGGATTCCGTGGCAAAGGGTGGCGGCAAGTCTGCCGGCCTGATCAGGCGACGCACGCCGGGCGCTTCCGATCGCCAGTCGTCGAAGGCCGCCTTGCCGGTCAGCAGATTGCCGGACTGCGCATAGATGAGCGTGGGAAGCGAGACGGCCGCGGCCAGAGCCGCCGCCACATACAGCCGCAATGGGGTCATGACCGTTACTCCGGGGCTCGGGCAGGCCTCCAGCTCGCCCTCATCAGGCATTCTAGGCGCGCGGACCGAAACTGTCCAAAGCCTCACAAAGGCTGGAAAATTCAGCGTGCTATGGCTCATGACCGCGTGCTTGCGGCCTTGCAAGGTCGCGGCTATAAGTCCCGCCTTCAGTCGGAGTGTAGCGCAGTCTGGTAGCGCACCACGTTCGGGACGTGGGGGTCGCAGGTTCAAATCCTGCCACTCCGACCATCGCCTTAACCCCGTCCGGCGATCAGTCCTCCACCGAAATCGCAACTTCTACGTAGTCGTCTCGCCTGCGGCGATGTAGGCTGCGTTATCGCGCCGCAGCCCCCTTGACGCGGCTGGGTCGTGAAGCCGGCCTTGGGCCTTTCCCACGGCGGCGAATACAAAATTTAAAGACCATAGCCCTCTGGGGAGGCAAACCATGCAACTCAACAAGCTTCTGCTTTTGATCGGCGTCGGCATTGCACCGTTTTTCCTTCATCCGGCGCAGGCCCAGAACACGGCGGCACTGAGTGGACAAGTTTCATCGGCTGAAGAAGGCATGATGGAAGGTGTGCTGGTCAGCGCGAAGAAGGACGGCACCAACATCACCGTCACGGTGGTGAGCGATGAGAAAGGCAAATACAGCTTTCCCGCCGACAGACTGACGCCGGGCCAGTATAAGATCTCCATTCGCGCGGTCGGCTACGTGCTCGATGGTGGCAAGCCCGTGGAGGTTGCGGCCGGTACGGCGGCGACGTCCGATCTCAAGCTCGCCAAGACTAGAAATCTTTCAGCCCAGCTTTCGAACGCGGAATGGCTGATCAGCGCGCCGGGCGAAGACAAGCAGAAATCATTTCTGACCGGCTGCGTCGGCTGTCACACCTTGGAGCGCATCTTCAAGGCGAGCCACGACCCCGCGCAGATCCGCGAGGTGTTCCAGCGGATGGGCCTCTATTATCCAGGCAGCACCCCGCTGAAACCGCAGGTTCTGCAGATGGGTGGGTTGCGCGGCGAGCGTACCCGCGTGCGCGAGGACGTTGCGATACCTGCATCGGAATGGCTGGCCGGCGTCAACCTGAGCCAGACGGAAGTGCGCACCTGGCCGCTGCAGACCTTGCCGCGCCCGAAGGGCAAGGCCACGCAGGTCATCATCACGGAATACGATCTGCCGCGAAAAGATGCGCAACCGCATGACGTCGTGGTCGATGCCAACGGCAGCGCCTGGTATTCCGATTTCGGCGCCATGTATATGGGCGAGCTCGATCCGAAAACCGGCAAGGTGACGGATTATCAGATCCCGGTGATCCGCCCGGACGCGCCGAAGGGCACCTTGCAGATCTCCGCGGACAAGAGCGGCGATATGTGGGTTTCGCTGATGTATCAGGCGGGCCTCGCCCGCATGGACACCAAGACCAAGAAGATCACCGTCTATCCCTTCCCGAAGGACTGGACGACGGTGAGCACGCAGGCCTCGATGGTGGCTCCCAGCAGTTCCCACGTCGACGGGAAGGTCTGGACCAACAACCAGGAGACCCACTCGGTCTATCGCCTGGACGTCGCGACCGGGACCTATGAGAACTTTGGCGTCGCCACCGACGTCAACGGCAAGCACATCAGCGGCTACGGCATGCCGACCGACTCGCAGAACAACGTCTGGCTGCTGGAGTATCAGAACCAGCGCATCGGCAAGGTCGACAAGAACACCAAAGTTGCGACCATCTACACGACGCCGACGACCTATTCGCGTCCGCGCCGCGGCCGCTTCGACGAGCAGGACCGGCTGGTCTTTGCGGAATATGGCGGCCACAAGGTCGGCATGTTCGACCCGAAGACCGAGACGTTCACGGAGTGGAACATTCCCACGCCGTGGAGCGCGCCTTACGACGCCCAGAAGGACGCCAAGGGCTTCGCCTGGACGGGCTCGATGGTGAACGACCACGTTTCGCGCATCAACACCAGCAACGGCGAAATCGTGGACTATCTAATGCCGCGGTCGACCAATATCCGGCGGGTGTTTACCGACAACACCAGCAACCCGCCGTCACTCTGGGTCGGCAGCAATCATGGCGCGTCGATCGTCAAAATTGAACCGCTCGACTAAGCGGCTTCTTCCGGCTGCAAGCCGGCGCTAAATACGTGGCCGCCGATTCTTTCGGCGGCCAAACTTCGTTGGAAGGCCGGCGATGGAAGACGACATCCGCTTCGACAAGAGCTTCGATCTCGCGCCGGGCAAGGTCGAGGAGGTTGCACCCGGGGTGCGCCGGCTGCTCGCCAATAATCCGGGAGCCTTCACCTTCAAAGGAACGGTCAGCTACATCATCGGGCGCGGCAACATCGCCATCCTCGATCCCGGCCCGGATGACCAAGCGCATGTCGCTGCGCTGCTCAACGCGGTGCGGGGCGAGACGGTGACGCATATCTTCGTCACCCACACCCATCGCGATCATTCGCCCGCTGCTGCCGCGCTCAAGCAAGCGACCGGGGCTAAAACCTATGCCGAAGGCCCGCACCGCGCGGCGCGTCCACTGCATATCGGTGACGCCAAGCGCGGGGAGGCCAGCGCCGACCGCGATTTCGTCCCTGACGTCGCGCTGAAAGACGGCGAAGTGGTCACCGGTGCGGGCTGGAGTGTGGAGGCGGTGGCGACCCCGGGCCATACGGCGAACCACATGGCCTTCGCCTTGCGCGGAACCGATCTGCTGTTTTCCGGCGACCATGTGATGGCCTGGTCGACGACCGTGGTGGCGCCGCCCGACGGCGCCATGACCGACTACATGGCTTCGCTCGAGAAGCTCGCCCGCCGCCCCGAGCATAGTTATCTTCCCGGCCATGGCGGTGCGGTCAAAGACGCACCGCGCTTCACCGCGCAGCTCATTCGCCACCGTCAGGCGCGCGAAGCCTCACTCCTGCGGCGGCTCGCCAAAGGTCCCTCCGACATCCCGACGCTGGTGCGCGCGATCTATATCGACATCGACCCGCGGCTGGTGGGTGGCGCCGGCCTTTCCGTGCTGGCTCATCTGGAGGACCTGGTGGCGCGCGGCGTGGTTGCTAGCGACGGGCCGCCCTCGATCGCGGGAAGCTACCGCTTGGCCGGCGCCGGCTTGGAGGCCTGAGTCGGCCGTTTCGGCGTCGGCTTCTTTTCCTCCTGCACTCCCAGAATCTCGTCGATCTCTTCTAAGAGCCGGGTGATGCGGGCGGCATTGCCGCCGAGGTCATGCGGCCCGTAGCGCGAGGAAGAACGCACGTCGAGCCGCGCGCCTTCGCCGTCGGCGCGCACGCGAACCACCACGTCCTCACGAAAACCCATGATCGGCGTGCGCGCTACCGCTTCGATCCGGCCTTCGCGCCGGCCAGGCTGCGGCGCGCGCGAGTCGACGACGAACCATCTGCGCTTGGTGATCACCGCGAGCGCCGTCTCAAAGGCCTGTTGTGGCGTCGATGTAACAACGAGCGGCTCGACGTCGGGATAGGCGGCGCGCTGCTTTTCCGCCGCCGTACGCCCGGGATAGGAGATCGGATTGGCATCGCGCGGGCGCAAGCGCGCGATGGTCTCGAAGCGTGGCGGATCGTCCGGATCGGTCACCACATCGGTGATCGGGGGCAGCCGATAGGCCTGGGAGCCGAGATAGGCAGGATAGGCAAGCAGCGCCAAACCGATGAAAAGCGCGAGCAGAGCGGAAGAGAGCCCCTCCGTACCTTCCCGCCAAATCACAACAAAAGCCGCGAAGGCGAGTAGGATTGAGACAGCGGCGAAAGCCAGCGCGCCGATGAAAGTGGCGAGCGCCGGCCTGATCTCCAGCAGGCCGGAACGGACAATGATGATGGAGAGGATCGAGGCGACCAGCGCGAACAGCGCCAGCCGCCGGGCCCACAAGGCAGTCTGCGACATCGGCTCTTCGGCGATGCGTCGGCGGCCCATGGCTCAGTGTCCCGCGCAGATGTTTTTTAGCGATGCCCATTGCGTACCGTCGAGCAGGGGACTGCCTGGTCCGGGTCTGGCGAGTGAGCGGATCGCGGCAACGCGTTGCGCAGTCTGCGGATGATCGCGCAGGATCGCCGGCCCCGCGCCATGCAAAGCGTCGATGCGCGACAGCAAGGCGCCGAGCGCTTCCGCCTTGCCGCCGACCCTGTTCATCAGCGCCACCGCATAAGCGTCCGCCCCGGCTTCCGTTTCGCGCGAATAGGATGATTGCAATACCGAGCTTGCAGCAACCACAATGGCTCCCCCGCCGACAAAATCGCCGAACAATATTCCGAATAGAAACGAAAGGCCCGCTGTCTCCAATAAGCCTTTGACGCCGTCGCGGCGAACGACATGGCCCAGCTCGTGGGCGATAACTCCGGCCAATTCATCCGGCGTTTGCGCTTTGGCAATTAGGCCCTCGAAGACGTAAATCTGTCCGCCCGGGAGCGCAATGGCATTCGGCTCCTTGCGGCGCAGCACGCCGGCGCGCAGCGGCATTGGCAACGCGGTTTCCGCTTCGAGGCGCGCGATCAGCGCGGTAAGCGCGGCGCGTCCGGCGCTCTCGCCGACGGCTTCTCCGCATTCAAGTGGCGTGCCGGCGACATCGCTGCCCAGGCTGGCGCGCAACTGCGCGTCCACGGCCTGACCCAATTTGCGTTCCACCCAGAATGGCAAGAGCGGCGTCAGGCGCGTGGCAAGCGCGGGCAAAGCGAACAGGGCCATAGAGCCAATCGATGCTACCGCGAGGATGACAAGTGCCGCGACCTTCATGCTCATGCGCCGCTGCACCGCCCCGGTGCGGTCGACAGCCGTCGCCTTATCGTCGATCGCTGCAGCGAAAACCGGATCACGGATTTCCAGGCGCGCCAGCGACTCGCGGCCGCGGACCAGCCGCAGCACCTGATCGGGGGAGTGCACCTGATCGAGCTCGGCATAAGGCCATTGCGCCAGGAGCTGCCCCTCCCGGCTGCGCAGCACGAGATCGGCCGGTGCGAGCTCCACCGTCACTTCCTGCCGCGCGCTGCTATTGCCGTCAAAGAAAATGCCGCTGCCTGAAGTCATCCGGGTGTTCTCAGATGCCGCCGAGATGCAGTGCGTCGGCGAGCCCTTCGCCGACCGCCGAGGTCGGCCGGCCGGCAGCTTTGACACGATCCAGAGCAGCGATGCCGGAAATCTCCGCTGCTTCCATCCCGCGACGCCAGAGCGCCAGCTTCACGGTGGCCTGGTAGATTGTCGAGTAGCCGAGCGCGAAAATCATATAGCCGACAACGGCCACGCCGATGGTTATGAGCTCCTCTGCCTCCGCGCTGGGGAATTTGCCCTTCAGTAAATCTCCCACGCCAAGCATGGCAAATCCAACAAGCGAGAAGGCGATCGCAAACAGAATTCCGTAAAGCAGGAAACGGAAATAGGCGCGGTAGATTTGTCCGGTGCGGAGGCGCGACGTCACAGTCACGTCGCCAAAGCGTAGGCCCGCGCTCCACCAGCGCAGCACCATCGCCTGAAAGGCCGGATACAACACAGCCGCCGCCAGCGCGGACCACACCGCGGCGCCGAGAAAGAAAATAATCGCGCGGGCGAATCCCGGATTGCTGGCCTCCACCCGGGCCGCCAGCCCGCTGCCGCCTTCGTTCAACGCTTCCGTTAATGCCGGCCAGTCGATGGCGTGAGCCGCCGCCGCGATGCCACCCAACAAGGGGCCGATGACCAGAAGCCACAGCGGCAGGCCGCGCAGGAAAAGCGCCAGTGCCGAGCCTTCGAAATAGCCGGCAAGGTCGCCATAATAAGTGCGGCGCATCTTGAACCGCTCCAAGCTCTTCTGCGCCCAGGGATAGGCGAGGCCGAGCGTCAGCGCGATCGCCGCCCACCACATCAGCGCATAAAAAGCGTAAGCCCAGGCGGAGCCGGTCTGATAAAAGCGCACGCCGCGATAGACGGTGCGGCTCAGGCGATAGCGGCGCGCGCGATAGATCGCGAATTGGCCGAGCAGCGCCAACAAAATGAAGGCTATGACGCCGGACAACTCACCGATCAGGCCGAGATCAAGCGCGGCGAGAAAGAACAGGATATTGATAGGCAGCAGGATCGCGATCGCGATCAGGAAGCCGACCAAGAGCTCGAGTGCAGTGCCGGTATATTCAAGGTGATCGCCGGCGATCTCGGTGTTGCCCCAGAGAAAGCGGCGGATGTCCGTCGCCAGCCAAAAACGGTAAATGCCAAGCGTGCAGATTAGTAGGAATGCGCCGCGGATCAGCAGCCGCCAATAGGGTGCATCCTTGCCGAGAAATCTCACTTTGCCCAGAGCAGGAGCGGGATATACGGTGGCTGACGCAACCGCTTCACGAACGTTCATTCCGCTCCTCCGCCTTTGCCACTTTCGGATAACGGTTGCGGCGTCCGGCGGCAATGGCTTTGGCGGCGTCAAGGACGAAGATCCGCAGACTTGGTTGCCAAGCGCGGTGCGATCTTGCCATTGATCCGGCGCTGATCCTTTGGCGCTGCCTGTTTGCCAAGCGGTGGGGTCAGGATGTCGATCAAGGCGTTCAGTTTCGGTGAGCGCGCGCCCTTGCGCCAGACCAGCCAGGTGGTCGCCTTGTTCAGCTTGGGCGGCAACGGATGAATGCTCAGCCTTTTCCATTCGGGAAAAGTGCTGAGCACCATGCGCGGCATCATCGAAACCCCCATGCCGACCACCACGCAGCCCAGCATGGCATGATAGGAGGACATCTCGATGATGCGCTCCGGCATCTCGCCTTTCAGCGCGAACCAATCCTCCAGCAGCTTGCGGTAGGGGCAGCCGGTCTCGAACACCAGGGCAGTGCGCGACAGCGCATCCCGTGGCGACTTGATCGGCGGATGACCGGCGGCGGCGACGATCACCATCTCTTCCTCGAACACCGCCCGCTTGTCGAACGACGCATCCGGGATGGTGCCGGCGGTCAGCGCGGCGTCGATCTCGCCGCGCAGCACCTGAGCGGTTAGCCCGTCGCAATTACCGGTGCGCAACTCCAGCGTCACTTCCGGATAGCGCCGGCAGAATTCGCTTAAAGGGGCGGGCAGCCGCACAGAGGCAGCACTTTCGGACGAACCAAGGCGGAACAGGCCGCGCGGCTTTGTGTCGTGCACGGCGTCGCGCGCTTCGCTCGCGAGGTCGAGCAGCCGGTCCGCGTAGTCGAGCAGAATCTTGCCGGCAGGAGAGAGGTGCAGCTTTTTGCCTTCGCGAATGAACAGCTCAACCCCGAGCTGTTCCTCCAGCTGCTGGATGCGTGTGGTGACGTTGGACTGCACCCGGTTGAGCTTCTCCGCGGCACGGGTGATGCCGCCGGCCTGCACGACGGTGCGGAAGACGTTCAGATCGGACAGCTCCATCATTCTCTCCGTGAGATTATAATCATCATGATTAATCATTTTACGTGATTACGACCGGGGCGTAAAGCGGTTCTTCAAATGGCTTTGATGGAGGGCGCTATGCCCAATCACGATCTGGAATTTCTCATTCTGAACTACCGGCCGCTGACACCGCCCGGTTACAGCCTGTTGCAGCGCCTGGCGGTCGAGCGCGCGAAAACCCTCCGCGCGGAGTTCCTGCGCGAGTTGTGGCGGCGAGTCCTATCCTGGCGTCAGCACCGGGTTGCGCTGACGCAGTTGCGGGCGCTGGACGACGCGGCGCTGAAGGATATCGGCTTGCATCGGAGCGGCATCGAGGCGGCCGTTCTTAGCGCCCGACCCAGAACCGAGCGTCCGCAGCGGCGGCATTTCCCAGAAAAGCCGCATTTGTGGCTGCAACGGACAGGGTGAGATTTTTTTGTATTGTCGCAGTGCTTCTGGGCGTGACTGGTGGGGCCGTGGCCGAGACGATTCCGCTGCCGCGTCCGCGCCCGCCGGAAATTGGCGGTCCTCCTGCAGCCGCGCCGGAAGGTGAAGCCGACCGGATCGCTGAAAAGAAAAAACCCGACGAGCCGCCGCCTCCCTCTGCCTGCTTCACACGTTTGCGCGAGCTCGCGGCGGTCAAGCAAATGCCGAATATCAATCAGCCCAGCGGGTGCAGTGCGACCGATGTGGTCCAACTCGATGCCGTCATCCTGTCGGACGACAGCCGGGTGGCGATGGAGCCTGCGCCTGTTTTCCGATGCGAAATGGCGGCGGCCGTCACCGACTGGATCCGCGAGGAGCTCGCGCTTGCGGTGGCGGCCAAGCTCGGCTCGCCGCTGCGCGCAGTGGAAAATGCCGATGCTTTCTCCTGCCGCGGACGCAACCGCGTCCTTGGCGCTCAAATAAGCGAACACGGCAAAGCCAATGCGCTCGACATCCGCTCGTTCAAGCTCGTGAATGGCACTTCGGCGCACCCGACCGATCCGAATATCTCGAAGGAATTCCGCGACGGCATGCGCAAAGGCACCTGCGAGCGCTTCAAAACCGTGCTCGGACCCGGTTCGGACGGTTATCACGAGGATCACATTCACCTCGATCTGGCCGAGCGCCGAAACGATTATCGGCTTTGCCAGTGGGATGTAAGGCAGCCGATTTACCGCGTGCTGCCCTCGCCGCATATCGTCAGCGAGAGCCAGCCCTCGCATGTCGTGCCAGCAAGTCTGCCGGTCCCTGCGCCGGCAGCCGCCGCAAAAGTGGAAGAAAAACCGAGAAACAGACCTTCGCGCAGGCTTTGACCGCGCCCGCTTGCGCGCCCACAATGCGCGGTCATTTCAGCGAAGGATCATGCCGTGCTCAGCAATCTCGCCGCCCGCGATGTCGAAACCGTCGTTCATCCCTATACCAATCTCGCCACGCTGCGCGACGTCGGCCCGCTGGTGATCGAGCGCGGCAAGGGTATCTGGCTCTATGACAGCGACGGCAAGGCCTATATCGACAGCATGGCCGGGCTCTGGTGCACGGCGCTCGGCTACGGCAACGAGGAACTGATCGAGGCCGCCACCGCGCAGATGCGCAAGCTCTCTTTCGGCCATCTGTTCGCCTTCAAGAGTCACGATCCCGCTATCGAACTCGCGGAAAAACTGAAGGAGATCGCGCCGCTTCCAGTCTCCAAGGTCTTCTTCTGCGCTTCCGGATCGGAAGCCAACGACACCCAGGTCAAGCTCGTCCGCTATATGAACAACGCGCTTGGCCGGCCGAAGAAAAAGAAATTTATCGCGCGGTTAAAGGCCTATCACGGCGTTACTGTCGCCAGCGCATCGCTCAGCGGACTGCCGCATAATCATCTGGACTTCGATCTGCCGATCGAGGGCTTTCTGCACACGGCCTGCCCGCATCATTACCGCTTCGCGCAATCCGGCGAGAGCGAGGAAGATTTCGCGACCCGGCTTGCGGCCGAGCTCGAGCAGATGATCGAGCGCGAAGGCCCAGAGACTATTGCCGCCTTTATCGCCGAGCCGGTGATGGGTGCGGGCGGGGTGATCGTGCCGCCGAAGACCTATTTCGAAAAAATATCCAAGGTCTGTGCCAGGCATGACATCTACATGATCTCCGATGAGGTGATCTGCGGCTTTGGCCGGCTTGGCACACCCTTCGGCATGCAGGCGCTCGGGTTCAAGGCCGACGGCATCTCGATCGCCAAGGCGCTATCGTCGGCTTACCTGCCGATCGCGGCAGTCACGGTGCCGGAGCAGATGTATGGCGCGCTCGTGGATGAAAGCCGCAAGCTCGGCACCTTCGGCCATGGCTTTACCTATGGCGGCCATCCGGTGGCGGCGGCGGTTGCTTTGAAGACGCTGGAAATCTATGCCCGCGATCGAATCTTTGAGCAGGCAGCGGCCAAGGCGCCGCATTTCCAAGCGCGCTTACGCAAGCTCGGCGAGCATCCCCTGGTGGGCGAGGCGCGCGGGATGGGACTCGTCGGTGGCATCGAACTGGTTGCGGACAAAAAGAGCAAGCGCGGCTTTGATGCGAAGAGCGGAGTCGGATTGCGCGCCGTTGGTTTCGCTCAGGAAGAGGGGGTGATCTCGCGCGCGCTGGGTAACGACACGCTTTCGATCTGCCCACCGCTCGTCATCAGCGAGAGTGACATCGACGAGATGTTCGAGCGGCTGGGGCGCGGGCTCGATCGCACCCAGGCCTGGGCGAGCGGCGAAGGGCTGATGGTAGGGTGATGCGTTAGCATTAATCGCGATTTTGCCTATCGCGAAACGCTCTTTTCACCCGCGATGCGGTATCAGACGGCATGAGCTCGCAGTCATCCTTTGATGCCCGCATTATCGTGCCTTTACCGCTGAAAACACGGCGCATGACGCGCCGTCGCTTCCTGCTGGGCAGCATCGGCATTGCCACGCTCGCGGGCGCCGGCACCGGCGCCTATTCCTATCTGGAGGCCAGCAACCGACTTCTGGTCACACCTTATCGCATCGTTTCGCCACGCTGGCCCTCTGGAAAGCGGCTCAGTATCACCGTTATTGCCGACCTGCATGCCGGCGGGCCCAATATGGGCGTGGAACGAATCCGCAGCATCGTCGATACGGCCAATGGACTGCAGTCAGATATCGTCGTTCTGCTGGGCGATTATTTCGCGAACCACCGTTTCGCGCATCCGGCGGTTCCACATGCAGTCTGGGCGGCGGAGCTGAAGCGGCTGCGCGCGCCCCTCGGCGTCTGGGCGATCCTGGGCAATCACGATTGGTGGTACGACGTCGACGGCGTCCGCAAGGCGCTGGGCGAGGTCAATATCCCGTTGCTGGAAAACCAGGTGGTGCGGCTCGGCGAGGAGGGCAACCGCTTCTGGCTCGCGGGGCTGGGCGATCAAATCGCCCACCGAATCGGGAGCAACCAGTTCCGGGGCGAGGACGATCTGCCCGGCATGCTTGCGCGCGTGCGCACCGACGATCCGATCCTTTTGCTCGTGCACGAGCCCGACATTTTTCCGCGGGTGCCGGACAGCGTGGCGCTCACGCTCGCGGGCCATACCCATGGCGGACAGATCCGATTGCCGCTGCTGTGGCCTTCTTTCGTGCCTTCGGCCTACGGCGCGCGCTATGCCTACGGCCACATCATCGAGGAGAACCGCCACATGGTGGTGTCAGGCGGACTGGGCACCAGCTTCGTGCCGCTGCGGCTCGGGGTACCCCCCGAAATCGTGCATGTGGAAGTGCGCGGCCCGGCCTGATTGGCGGCCGCGAATTCCGGCATACCTTAAAGTTTCGGCTGAATTTGCTAGCTGCCGACGACGGCGGCCATCAATTGAGGATTGGTGGGGGAGTCGCCCTGCTTGGGTGCCAGTACCACCACCATCGCACCCGCCTGCACCCTGTTGTAGAGGTCGATGGCGTCCTCATTGGTCATCCGGATGCAGCCGGACGAGATGGCGGCGCCGATGAATTCCGGCTGGTTGGTGCCGTGAATTCGATACAGTGTGTCGCGGCCGCCATCGAACAAATAGAGAGCGCGCGCCCCCATCGGATTATGCGGGCCGGGTCCCACGAAGCTGGGAACGTCCAGCCGCTTTTTGATGGCCTCCGTGGGCGTCCAGGTCGGCCATTCCTCTTTGTGGCCGACCTTGGCGACGCCGGACCAGGCCAATGCCTCTTCGCCCACGGTGACGCCGTAGCGGATCGCCTTACCTTCCGGCAGCACGTAATAGAGGTAACGCGCATCGGAATCGATCACGATGGTGCCCGGGGCTTCTTTGCGGTGATAGGTAACGACGTGGCGCCTATAGGCTTCGGGAATCGAGGACTGGGCATAGGGCGTGTAGGCCAGGAGCTTCTTGTCGCGCGGCTTCAAATCCGTCTCGGCCACGGCAGCCGGCGGCGTCGACTGCGCCGACTGCATGCAGCCGCCAAGCATCAGGCCAATGAATAGGACTGCGAGCCCCCGTGCCGCCATATCGCTTAGCCCCTCGTTGCAGTGGTCGTTTTGGAAGGTTTTTCTCTCAACGCATCTATTAACCGACGATTCTGTGCAGCGACTAGGTCTTAAGAGCCCTGTTCCAATAGTCTTCCGCATCTGTTGCCGGAAAGCCGCACCCCGTACCGGGGTAGCGTGTCCTCAGCGGTATCGCGATTCCGGCGCTACGACCAAGCTGCCGCCAACATGCACGCCAATTGTTAATACAACGTTCAGTGTCTTAATGATTATAATCACTGGAGAAATTGGGTCAGCGAGGCAGCCCAAAATGTCACTTAAAGGCAACATTTGGCGCCCATTTCCGCCCCCTTCCAATGTCAGGGTTCGGACAGAATACGAAGGGGTAGGAACAATGAGCAACAACAGGCAACAGTAGGAAGGGTAGGAAAATGGGTAACGAAAAGTCAGGGACGGACCAGACCAAAACAGCCGTCGCGACCGGCGGGCATGCCAATCTCGATCGTCAGTACGGAAACATCGGAATTTCCGCCGTAGCTGCGGCGCTGCCGTATGTCGACAAGGCGAAAAATCCGCATCGTGCATCGACGCGTGAGGAAGAGGAAGACCACCGGCATTCTGAACAACGTCCGCGGTCGGTACTCGAAGTCTGAGCGACCGCGCACGCTTTTCCGGTTTCCCCAGGCGGCATTTCCTCGCCGTCAATCCAAGCACTCTTTCCCCTGCGGGATTAACTGCAAGGCGTTTAAGGCCTTGCGGGAATCGCATGGGCGGAGCCATGACTGACCTGTAGCTTCAATGGCAAGGCCGTCGTTCGGCGATGGCTGCCGTACGGGGATGCCATGCTCTCGGTCTATGTGCCGCACGGAAGCTGTCTGGAACGCCAAGCCGTCCAGAGCGATGCGGCTTTGCCCGACGCGGCGGTGTGGATCGATCTGGTCAGTCCCGCTCAGGGCGAGGACAAGCTGGTCGAGCGTTTCCTCGGAATCGCAGTACCGACGCGCGAGGAAATGCAGGAGATCGAGGTCTCCAGTCGCCTTTATGTCGAGAATGGCGCGCGCTATATGGCGGCGACGCTGATGTGCCAGTCCGATACCGATACACCGCGCACCACACCGGTCACCTTCATTCTGGCCGGGAATCGCCTGGTCACCGTGCGCTATGACGATCCCAAGCCCTTCTTATTGATCAGCAACAAGTTCGCCCGTCATTGTCCGACCCATGTAACCGGGTCGATGGTGTTCATGGATCTGCTGGATGCGGTGATCGACCGCGCCGCTGATATTCTCGAGCGCATCGGCCTCGATGTCGATCGCCTGTCTCATGATATTTTCGAGCCGCCGCGTTCCACCAGGAGGCAAACCCGCAACGCCTACAACAACGTGTTGAGGACCATCGGCCGCACCGGAGACCTCACCTCGAAGGTCCGCGAGAGCTTGGTTTCCGTCGGGCGTCTCCTGCTGTTCCTCGCCAATGAAGCGGAAGGGATGCGCTGGGCCAAGGATGTCCGCGCGCAGTTGCAGTCCATGCAGCGCGACATCCATTCGCTCTCCGATCATTCCAGCTATCTGACTAACAAGATCACCTTCCTGCTCGACGCGCTGCTCGGCGTCGTCAGCCTGGAACAAAACAACATCATAAAACTATTCTCGGTGATGGCCGTGGTGATGATGCCGCCGACGCTGATCGCCTCGGTCTACGGCATGAACTTCGGGCATATGCCGGAGCTGAACTGGCAGCTCGGCTATCCATTTGCGCTCTTGTTGATGGTGATCGCGGGCGCGCTGCCGTATCTCTATTTCAAATACCGGCGGTGGCTGTAGGCGCTGTCGCCTACACGTGCTGGCCGCCGTTGATGTGGATCTCCGCGCCGTTCACGTAAGACGCCGTGTCGGTGCAGAGCACGTAGATGATCTTCGCCACTTCGTCTGGGGTGCCGAGCCGATGCAATGGGATCTGCTGCTCGACGATTTTTTCCGTTCCTGGCGACAGGATCGAGGTGTCGATCTCACCCGGCGCGATGGCGTTTACGCGCACGCCCAGCGGGCCGAAATCCGCGGCCATTTCGCGCGTGAGCGAAGCCAGCGCCGCCTTTGATGTGGCATAGGCCGCGCCGGCGAAAGGGTGCACGCGGGAGCCTGCGATCGACGTGACATTCACGACGGATCCCTTGGCCGCCTGCAGTTCATCAAGCAGGCCGCGCGCCAGCATGATCGGAGCGAAAAAATTCACCTGAAAGATGCGGTGCCAGTCATCGCGTGTGGTAGCGATAGAGCTAAGCCGCTTGCCGCCTTCCGCCTTGGGGGAAATGGCCGCGTTGTTGACCAGCGCGTCGAGCTCGCGATTGGGCAGTCTGCGCTTGATCTCGGCAATGGCCTCGTCCGTGCTTTCGGCATCGGCCAGGTCAACCTGGATGTGATCCTCCGGTCCGGCCTCCCAGGGACAGTTTTCCGGGAAGGGATGGCGCGAGCAGGTGATCACGCGCCAGCCGGCGGCGGAGAAGCGTTTCACCGTCGCGTGGCCGATGCCGCGGCTTGCTCCAGTAAGCAGCAGCGTACGGCGCGGTTGATGGGAAGGGTTTGCCATGGTGCGATGCTAACTCACGGATAGAGCCGCGTCTTGCTCCATGCTGCATCGGGTGTGGCACGGCGAAATTCCACGCGCTCATGCAACCGGAACGGCATTTCGCGCCAAAATTCGATCTGCATCGGGGCCACGCAATATCCTACCCAGTAAGGCGGCCGCGGCACCGCGCCGATCGGATGCTTTGCGGCATAGAGCGCCACGGCCTTCTCCAGCGCGAAGCGGCTTTCCAACGGCGCCGATTGCTGGCTGACCCAGGCGCCGATCTGCGCCATGCGCGGCCGGGTGGCGAAATAACCGTCCGCCTCCGCGTCGCTGACCTGCGTCACCGGACCCCGCACGCGCACCTGCCGGCGCAAAGATTTCCAATGGAAGCTGAGCGCCGCCTGCGGCTGGCCGCCCAGCTCTTGTCCCTTTTGGCTGTTGCTATTGGTGTAGAAGACGAAGCCTCGCGCATCGAGGCCCTTCAACAAGACCATGCGAAGATTCGGCACGCCGCCGGAATCGACGGTGGCGAGCGCCATCGCGTTGGGATCGGACGGTTCCGAGCGCGTCGCTTCTTCAAGCCAAGCTGCGAAAAGGCGCAACGGCTCGTCGGAATCGTCGAACTCACCATCTGTTAACCACCCGGGGTGTTGAATCGGACCTGCTTCGGTCATCGTCAGGGGTACTCGTGTGGCTTTAGTGCCAAATCTCGCATCCGGCCTGTCTCTTTATAGTAGAACTGGATCGTTGAGCCTATGCCGTGTGCTCTCCCGCCTGGGCCTGCATGTGGCGGCTGTAACACTGGCCCTGACGACCGCTGGCTGCAGCTTCTCCTATAAGCTCGATTCGCTGTTTGAGAAAAACAAACAGGCAAGCGGTGAAACAACCGGAGCGGTTGCGGAGAAGGCGGCCACCGCGCTAGCTATGGCGAGCGACGGCGACCTCGCCTATGCGCGTGCGGCGGCGTCGGAAGTGCTCCGCCGCGGCGGCAATGGCGTGAGCCAGCCTTGGGAAAACCCCGAGACCGGTGCTCGCGGCACCGTCACCCCCATTGCTTCGGCCTATAATCTAGACGGCTTCACGTGCCAGGACTTTCTCGCCAGCTATGTGCGCGCCGGAAGCGGGGAAGACTGGATGCGCGGCGAGGCTTGCCGCATCCACAAAGGTAGTTGGGAAGTGCGCAGCCTGAAGCCCTGGAAGAGCTCCTAAGCCTTTCTGCAGCGTTGCAACCAACCGTCTTTCGCCCCACATTGACCGTCAAACGGGCTGGGATTCTCCTTGCCGACGGATTGACGGAGTTCTGACGAATGCGCGACCCCTATGAGGTCTTGGGGGTGGCCAAGGGAGCCAATGCGGCTGCCATCAAAGGCGCCTTTCGCAAGCAGGCGAAAAAGCTGCATCCCGACGCCAACAGGCAAGACCCCAAAGCCGCGACCAGATTCGCCGAGTTAAATGCCGCTTACGAAATCCTCGGTGACGAGGACAAGCGCAAAGCCTTTGACCGCGGCGAGATCGATGCCGAGGGCAAGCCGCGCTTCCAGGGCTTCGCCGGCGCGGGCGCCCAGCCCGGCGGCTTCGGCCGCGACGGGTTTGAAAACTTCACCTGGAGCACCGATGGCTTTCAGCGCCGCGCCGGCCGCGGCGCGCGCGGTTTTGGCGGTGGTGGCGGGTTCGAGGATATTCTGAAGGACGTCTTCGGCAGCATGGGGCGGCGCGGCGGGCGCGGCTCCGCCGGCATGGAATTCGAGCCGGAGGATGTCGGCCCCTCTCCGCGCGGCGCCGATATCAGCGCCGATCTGACCATCACCCTGCCGGAGGCGGTCAAAGGCGGCACCAAGCGGTTGCGGCTGTCGAATGGCAAGGAGTTGGACGTCAGGATTCCTGCCGGCCTGACCGACGGGCAGACCATCCGGCTGAAAGGCCAAGGCATGCCGGGGCCGGACGGCACAAGCGGCGACCTGTTGATCCGTGTCTCGATCGCGCCGCATCCGCTTTTCAAGCTCGAGGGTACTGACCTGCGGCTTGAGTTGCCAATCACCGTCTATGAGGCGGAGCTCGGCGGCAAAGTGCGCGTGCCTACGCTCGATGGTGCGGTGGAGCTGACGATCCCGCCACTCACCAACGGCGGCCGCACCTTCCGGCTGAAGGGTAAGGGCATCGCGGCCAAGCAGGGGGCTGGCGATCTTTTGGTCACCGTGCAGATTGTGCTGCCCGATCGCCGCGATCCGGAATTCGAGCAGCTGATGCGGCAGTGGCGCGACGGCAAGCCGTATAATCCGCGCAAGGACATCGAGTAAGCGTGCGCAATAAAAAACAGCTGGACAGCCCCTGAAAGGCTGCCCAGCCGCCTTGGCCTCGCTTAGTTGTTGTAGTTCATTCGAGCGTTGGTTCGGCCGCGCTGGTGCGACCGATCAAGCCTTCTTTCACCAGCATAGCCATAGGCATCCATGCTGGTCGACGGACCCCGCACCGTGGTGGCGGCATTGCCGTAGCTGGACGCCCAATCGCCAAGTAACGCTGCGCTTGTCGTCTCGCCCCCGTCGACGCCGGAAATGTTCGATTCCGCGTAAGCAACCACGGCACTTCCGGTGATGAACGTCGCGGCCAAAGCTGCCAGACTGATTTGCTTCAACATCATTTATTGCTCCTGCAGTTCCTGGGTGAGTGTTCGCCCAGGCGTTGTCCTCCTGAAAAGGCGGCTGTTCGTTGGCCCCCGCGAGAGACGAACGAGCAGGTTGCGCTCGTGTTCCTGGAGCAGCAGATTAACTTGCGTTAATCAGACGTTAGTCAGAACAACCAAGGCGAAGCGGTGACGTAATTGTGCCAATGCGGAATCACTATCACCGACGCATGACGCCGCTCAGGTTTTTGAAGAGCTATTTTATGACCCGCGCTCGTGCTGCGAGGTGCGCGGCTCTATCTGCTCATAAGCCGCCCGCGCCACCTGCCAAAGCTGTTTGCGCTCGCTGGCGCTACTGACGACGTAGGCGATGTTGCTGTCCACCCAGTAAATCGCGCCTGCCTTGTCCGCGGCGTTGTAATGCATCGCAGTATTGGGGGTTTTCGTGTGCGCGCAATACAGGGTGAAACGTTCGCCCGAGGCGTTCTCATACATGAAGAAAGCCGCGGCTGCGCCGGTGGGCGTCGGCAGCAGCCGCCCGCCGACGAGGTGCAAGCCTTGCGCCTCGAGATTCGGCGCCCGCAGCTGATAACCGACGCGCTTGGAGAGCCATTGCTGCAAATGTTCGGCATCGGCGGCGGCCACTTCCACCGGATGACGCACCTCGACGGCGTAGACTTTGTGGGCATTGAGCGCCTGCGCGATAAGCCGTTCGAAGGCGTTCGGCGCGTCGCCGGCGGTGTCGCGCGCCATCCAGCCGGCGAATCCGCCAAAAAGAAATGCCGCCACCACCGCCGCAGCCGCTGCAAGCTTCCAGGGGCGCGAGGCATAGCTCATGCGGTCAAGCTGGAGCTTCGACGGGATCGGTTGCTGGGCAACATCAGCATAGCGTGCCCGGATGGCATCGGCTTGCAGCCGCCATGCGGCGACGCGCCCGGCGTCATCTGGGTGCGTGCCAAGCCAAGCCTCCACCGCCGCGCGGCGGTCGGCCGGAAGCTCGCCGTCCACATAAGCGTGCAACTCGTCGTCCGTCACCGGTAGATCACTATCTTTCATCATCCCTGCCTAAGTCATTTCACCCGCCGCAGCATCGGCCGATCATTTTCGAGATAGGCCCTCATCTGCAGACGGGCGCGCGCCACGCGCGACATTACCGTTCCGATTGGCACGCCCTGCACCTCAGCGACCTCGCGGTAGCTGAGTCCTTCCAGCACAACCAGCAGCAGCGCGGTGCGCTGGTCCTCCACCAGTGTCGCCAGCGCGCGCTCGATATCGCGGCCGCCGGCTTCCGGGCCGGAGGCGTCAGGCGCGTCATTGTCGCCGATCGCGGTGATCGTCGGCCGTCGCGCCAGGCTGCGCAGGCGGTTACGATTGAGGTTGGTCAGGATGGTGTAGAGCCAGCTGCGAAGTTCTCCTCCATTGAACAGGTGTTGTGAGCGAAGCGCCCGCACCAGCGTGTCCTGCACCAGATCGTCAGCCAGGTCGGCATCATGGGTCAACGCTCGGGCATAGCGCCGCAGCGCCGGAATCGCCAACTGGACGCCTTCCTGGAAGCCGATCACGCGTCCCCCCTTGCAAGCGAGAGCCTGTCGCCAATGCACGAACCGCTGGGACCGTAAAGTCGTGCGGCCCCTGAAGTAGGGAATTTCGCACGCGCTGCCGGAAGATTAAACCCCTTAGAAGGCGCGCTATTCCCCCCGAGGTTAAACCATTGCTCAATAAGAACTCGCCCTTGCTTGATGCACTAGAACCCCTGTGTCATAGGGGAAGACAACAGCCGGTGACCGGCGAATCGAGGTCATTATGCCCGAGACTTCGGGTCTCATGCGCGGCAAGCGCGGCCTTATCATGGGTCTCGCCAATAATCGCTCGATTGCCTGGGGCATCGCGAAGGCCTGCCACAACCACGGGGCGGAGCTTGCCTTTACCTATCAGGGCGACGCCTTGCGCAAGCGGGTCGAGCCTCTGGCGCAGGAGGTTGGTGGCATCGTCACCGGCCATTGCGATGTCACTGAACCTGCCACCATCGACTCTGCCTTCGAGGCCGTGAAAGAGGCCTGGGGCTCGCTCGATTTTGTGGTGCATGCCATCGCCTTTTCCGACAAAGGCGAGCTCGACGGCCGCTATGTCGACACCACGGCGGACAATTTCACTCAGACCATGCTGATCAGCTGTTATTCCTTCACGGCGGTGGCGCAGCGCGCCGAGAAGCTGATGACCAACGGCGGCTCGCTGCTGACCCTGACCTATTTCGGTGCAGAGAAATGGATGCCGCATTACAACGTTATGGGCGTTGCCAAGGCGGGGTTGGAAGCCTCGGTGCGTTATCTCGCGGCCGATCTCGGCGCCAAGAATATCCGAGTCAACGCCATCTCCGCCGGCCCGATCAAGACACTGGCGGCATCCGGCATCGGCGACTTCCGTTATATCCTGCGGTGGAACGAGTTGAATTCACCTCTGCGTCGCACCGTGACGACCCAGGATGTGGGCGAGGCGGCGGCCTATTTTCTCTCCGACATGTCGCGTGGCGTGACCGGCGAGATTCATCATGTCGATTCCGGCTATCACATCGTCGGCATGAAGCATCCCGACGCGCCGGATATTTCCGTGGTCAAGGAGTAAGCTGCCTGCGATGCGGCGGCCGGTCCTCTATTACATCCGCCATGGCGAGACCGACTGGAATGCGCGGCACCGCCTGCAAGGGCAGGCCGACACGCCACTGAACGCTGCCGGCGAGGCGCAGGCGCAACGTTGCGGAAAAATACTGCGCAAGCTTTTGACGTTGCGCGAGCAGGATCCGGCGGACCTTGGTTATGTATCGAGCCCGTTGTCGCGCGCCCGAGTCACCATGGAATTGATCCGAACTGCGCTCGGGCTCGAGCCGGCCGGCTATCGCATTGATCCGCGACTGATCGAAATGTCATTCGGCGAGTGGGATGGGCTGGATTTCGCCGCCCTGCAGGAGCAGCAAGCCGCGGCCCTGGCTTTGCGCCAGCAGGATCCCTGGCGTTTCGTGCCGCCGGGCGGCGAAAGCTACGAACAGCTGCTTCCCCGCATTCGCGATTGGCACGCGGAAATCACGCGTGACACCGTGGTCTCTGCGCATCTGTGCACCGCCCGCGCGCTGCTGGTGCACCTTGGCCTCGAGCCGCAGTCCACCGCCTCTCGCGGCCGCATCGAGCATGCGGTGGTCTATGTCTTTGATCACAATGGAATGACACGCCACGGCGCCGCCTAGTGCTGCCGATTTGAAGTTCCTACGCCGTCTGCGGCAGGCTCAGTTAGGAACTTCAAATCGAAAGCGGCACTAGAACTATAAAGTTGCTAGTGCCCCTTTGCTTCCGAAGTTCGTGTCAGAGGATGCTGCGAAGCATCGCGAACTTCGGAAGCGGGGCACTCGCCCCATTTGACCCCAAGGTGGCTGCGGGCTACCACTTTGCCCACGGGTGGAACGCTATGTCCTTCAATACCTTCGGCCACATGTTGCGGGTCACGACCTTTGGTGAAAGCCACGGGGCGGCGATCGGCTGCGTGGTCGACGGCTGCCCGCCCGGTATCAAGCTCACGGCCGCCGACATCCAGCTTGATCTCGACCGCAGGCGCCCTGGCCAGTCGCGCTACACCACACAGCGGCAGGAACCTGACGCGGTAAAAATCCTTTCCGGCGTTTTCGAAGATGCCAGCACCGGAGGCCAGATCACCACCGGCACGCCGATCGCGCTCTTGATCGAGAATGTCGACCAGCGCTCGAAGGACTATTCCGATATCAAGGACAAATACCGTCCCGGCCACGCCGACTACACCTATGATGCCAAATACGGCCTGCGCGATTACCGCGGCGGTGGTCGCTCGTCCGCGCGCGAAACCGCCTCGCGCGTTGCCGCCGGCGCGATCGCCCGCAAGATCGTGCCCGGCATACGCGTGCGTGCGGCCTTGGTGCAAATGGGCCCGCACAAAATCGACCGCGCACGCTGGGACTGGGACGAAGTCGGCCGCAACGATTTTTTCTGTCCTGACACGCAGCTTGCTTCAAAGCTCGGCCCTTATCTTGACGGTATCCGGAAATCGGGCTCGTCCATCGGCGCGGTGATCGAGGTGATCGCGGAAGGCGTGCCGCCCGGTCTTGGCGCTCCGGTTTACGGCAAGCTCGATGCCGAGCTCGCCTCCGCCTTCATGGGAATCAATGCGGTGAAGGGCGTTGAGATCGGTGCGGGCATGGGGGCGGCGCTGCTCTCGGGCGAGGAGAATGCCGACGAGATCCGCATGGGAAACGACGGCAGGCCGAAATTTTTGACCAATCAAGCCGGCGGCATTTTGGGGGGCATTTCCACCGGCCAGCCGGTGGTGGCGCGTTTTGCGGTGAAACCGACGTCGTCTATTCTCAATCCGCGCCGCACCATCGACCGTTTCGGCCGGGAGACCGAGATCACGACCAAGGGCCGCCACGACCCTTGCGTCGGCATCCGCGCAGTGCCGGTCGGCGAAGCGATGATGGCTTGCGTGCTCGCCGATCACTATCTGCGCCAGCGCGGCCAGCTGGGCGAAAACCCGGCTTGGCCGTTCAAAAGCTAAGTCTCTCGCGGGACAAGAATAGGAGAGACATCGTTGCGCGAAAGTCACCAACGCGTTGAAGAAGCCATCGCGGCGTTCAAGCGCGGCGAGCTAATCGTCGTCGCGGACGACGACGATCGGGAAAACGAGGGCGATCTTTTCGTCGCCGCCTCGCTCTGCACGCCGGAGAAGATGGCCTTCATCATCCGCCACACCTCCGGCATTGTCTGCGCGCCAGTTGCGCTCGACGACGCCCGCCGTCTGCATTTGGACCCCATGGTGGCGGCGAATGAAGCTCCGCTCGGCACCGCCTTTACGGTGTCGGTCGACTACCGGCATGGGCTGACCACCGGCATCTCGGCCGAGGAACGCACCAACACTGTGCGCGGGCTTGCCAATGGCAATAGTGGTGCTGCGGATTTCGTGCGCCCAGGTCATGTCTTTCCGCTGGTCGCCAAGCAGGGCGGGGTGCTGATGCGCTCCGGTCATACCGAAGCCTGCGTCGATCTCTGCCGCCTCGCGGGACTACCGACGGTCGGGGTGCTCTCCGAGCTGATGAATGACGACGGCACGGTGATGCGCGGGCCTCAACTCGCCGCTTTCGCCGAGACACATAAGATGAAAAGCGTCACCATCGCCGACCTGATCTCGTATCGGCAGGTGCGCGACAAGCTGGTGGAGCGTATTGCCGAGTTCACCGTGCCGTCGGAGATCGGCGAGTTGCGCGCCTTCGCCTATGTCACGCCGTTCGATCAGGTGCGCCATATGGCGTTCATTCTCGGCGATATCGGCACGGGCAAGTCGGTGCTAACGCGTCTGCATCGCGGCCATATGATCGGTGACGTGCTGGGCGGCGCCAAGGTGCTGCGCAAGGCCATGGCCAAGATCAAGCAAGAGGGCAGCGGCGTCATTGTCTATCTGCAGGACGGCGCCGCCGGGGTGCCCAGCACCGCGGTGCCCTCGCCAGAAGACACCTCCGAGAGCGCACGCACCAAGCAATGGCGCGAGGTCGGTCTCGGGGCGCAGATCTTGAAGGACCTGGGTATTTCATCGATCCGGTTACTGGTTTCGGCCAATCGGACCTATATCGGCGTCGCCGGCTTCGGCATCGAGATCGAATCCACGGAACACATCCCCAGGGAGTGAATTAGCCTAAACGACGTTTTCATCCGCCCGGCCGCATGGCAGCATGGTGTTCTGGAGGAATCGGATGATTCGATCCTCGTGGCTGTCCGTTACCTCGACGCTTAGCGCCGGCGCAGTCGGGCTGAGCCTCGCTCTTGCCGCGCCAGCGCCTTCCGTCAAACTGGCGCAGCAAAACTCTGGCCTAACGGAAGTCGACGTGGAGCTTGTCCTCGCCGTCGACATCTCCTTCTCGATGGATCCGGAAGAGCAGGAGCTGCAGCGCGAGGGCTATATCCATGCGCTCACCTCCAACGAATTCCTGCGCGCGCTGAAAGAAGGCATTCACGGCAAGGTTGCTATTACCTATTTGGAATGGGCCAATTTCAATGAGCGGCGCGTGATCGTGCCCTGGCGGCTGATCGACGGTCCGGAAACGGCCGATGCCTTCGTGGCGGAGATCGCCAGCGCGCCGTATCGCCGCGCCTCGCGCACGTCGGTTTCAGGCGCGCTGGAGTTCGCCGCCAGTCAGTTCGAGAACAGCGGCTACAAAGGCATCCGGCGCGTAATCGATGTTTCCGGCGACGGCGCCAACAACAACGGCCCGCCGGTGGCGATCGTGCGCGATGAGGTCTTGTCCAAGGGCATCGTCATTAACGGACTCCCCATCATGCTGAAGGATCCGATCGGATCCGGCATGGATATCGACTCGCTTGATATCTATTACGAGGATTGCGTCATCGGTGGGCCGGGCGCCTTCGTCATTCCGATCAAGGAGCGGGGCAAATTCAAGGAAGCCACCCGCACCAAGCTGGTGCAGGAAATCGCCGCGCTGCCGCCGCAGCCGCGCGTGATGCCGGCATCGGCTTCCGCTCCACGCGTGTCCTGCACCATCGGCGAGCAGATCTGGCAGCAACGCTGGGGGAATTGACCCCGCAGGGGTCATCACCGGGCGCTGCGAAACTGCGATCCGGGGATCTCGATCGGCAAACTGTGGTCTCCTAAGCGAGATGGCCGGGTCAAGCCCGGCCATGACGAGAAGAGGGAACGTTACCTTTCGAACCTCCCCACCAGCTCCACATGCGCCGAGTAGCGGAACTGATCTACCGGCGTGACCTGTGTAAGCCGATAGCCGCCGTCGATCAGAATGCGGGCGTCGCGGGCGAAGGTGGCCGGATTGCAGGACACCGCGATCACGATCGGCACCTTGCTGGCGGCGAGCTCGCGTGCCTGCGCCTGTGCGCCCTGGCGCGGCGGATCGAATACCACGACATCGAACTGTGAAAGCTCCTTCGCCGTGAACGGCCGGCGGAAGAGATCGCGCGCCTGCGCATCGATCGGTTTCAGCCCGCTCACCGTGCCGGCGGCTTTCGCCAGCGCAGACACAGCGCCCGTATCGCTGTCGGCGGCGGTGATCCGTGCGCGTTCGGCCAGGCGCAGCGCGAAAGGTCCGACGCCGCAGAACAGGTCGGCGATCGCTTTCGCCTTTGCTGTCGCGGCATCCACCAGGCGCGCCAGCGCGGCTTCGCCTTCGGCCGTTGCCTGCAGGAAGGCTCCGGGCGGCAGGGTTACGGTCGCGCGGCCGATCTTTATCGTCGGTGCCGCGCGTTGGATCACCAGCTCGCCGTGCCGCGTCAGCCGTGCCAGCCGGTGCTTCTCGGCAATCGCGGCAAGCTGCGCGGTGCGCCTGGCATTGAGCGCGCCCGAGCCGCGCACATCGACATCCAGCCCGCTGTCGGTCGCAGTGATTTGAATGTCGAGCGGCTTACGCGCATCTTTCAGCGTCTCGGCGATGCTCCATGCAGCCGAAATGGCGCCGCTCATGGCAGGGACGAGGATCGGGCATTGGTCGATCCCGACGATCTCATGCGCACGCAGGGCCGCGAAGCCAACCTGCAGCACGTCATGGGCACCACGCCTGGCATGCAGCACCACGCGCCGTCGGCCTTTGCCATGGGCGTCGATCAGTTCCCCGACCGGAACGTCGATGCCGGCCTGACTCAAGGCCTCGATGGCCAGGCTGCGCTTCCAGGCGCGGTATTGCGCTCGGCTCCAATGCTGCGTGGCGCAGCCGCCGCAGATCCCGAAATGCGGGCAGAGCGGTGCGATGCGCTCCGGGCTCGGCTGCTCGACCCGCAGAAGATGCCGCCGGTCGGGATGGCTCGGCACCGGCTCCACTTCGACGGTTTCTCCAGGCAGGGCGTAGGGCACGAAGACCGGGCCACCCGCCGTGTCCGCTACGCCGTCGCCGCGATGCCCGATACGATTGACAACGAGTTTTTCAGTCACGCGTTGCTCCGAGCAGAAATTCGCGGTTGCCGTCGCCGCCGGTCACCGGCGAGGGAATGACTCCCAGCACCTTCCAGCCCAGTCCGGCAACAAAAGTCGAGATGTCATCGCAAACGGCCTGATGCACCTGCGGGTCGCGCACGATGCCCTTCTTCAGATATGCGCGGCCAGCCTCGAATTGCGGCTTGATCAATGCGATCAGTTGCGCCGGCGGCCGCGCCAAAGCCAGCGCCGGCGGCAACACGAGCTTGAGCGAAATGAAGCTGACGTCAACCACGACGAGATTCGGCGGGTCCGGCAACAGGGCAGGACTGAGGGTGCGGATATCGGTCTCTTCCAGGGAAACGATGTCCGGTTTTCCGTGCAGGCTTTGATGCAATTGGCCGCGTCCGACATCGACAGCATAGATGCGCCGGGCGCCGCGTTCGAGCAGCACATGGGTAAAGCCGCCAGTGGAAGCGCCGACATCAAGACAAACCCGGCCTTTCGGATCGATCCGAAAATGCTCCAGCGCCGCGGCGAGCTTCACGCCCCCGCGCGACACCCAGGGATGCTCCGGCCTAGCCTGCACCACGGCATCGGCAGCGATTTCATCCGATGCTTTACCAACCGGCGCGCCATTCGCGGTCACCAGGCCAGCCGCGATGGCGGCCTGCGCCTTGGCACGGCTTTCAAACAAGCCGCGCTCTACCAGCAAGCGGTCAGCGCGTCGGCGCTCTGTCATACAAAACCTCAGGTGGAACAAATTTAGCGGAAGTGCCGTTTTTCAGGAATGGCCGATCATGAGGGCCGGCCATTTTTCATTAGCGAACCGGGGAAAGCTCATGGCACGCAAATATTCACGCAGCGCTTCGAAGGATGTCGAGGGCGCAATGCGCAAGCGCAAAAAGGGAACTCTCAGAAGCGGGCGCAGCGGCAAGAAAGTAAAGAGCCGTAAACAAGCGATCGCCATCGGACTTTCGGAAGCGCGCCAGAAAGGCAAGAAAGTCCCGAAAAAGAAGACCGGCCGCAAGACCGGTGGCCGCAAGAAGAAGACCGGCGGGCGGAAGAAGAGGAGCCGATAAACTACTCAAGCCGTAGTGAGCACCGGCGACTGGCGCGGTCTATACGACGATGATGGAAGAAATCCGAAGCGGATGAAAGCCTGCTTCAGGCCAGCTTCCCCGTCTCCACGCCGACATCCTTGCCCAGCGCTTCGAATACCTTGGTGACAATGCCGCGGGTATCGAGTTCGGCGGCAGCA
The DNA here is from genome assembly GCA_034668865.1 of Alphaproteobacteria bacterium. Classification (GTDB taxonomy): domain Bacteria; phylum Pseudomonadota; class Alphaproteobacteria; order Rhizobiales; family Xanthobacteraceae; genus CANKHA01. The sequence continues at coordinate 830 of JAXDOO010000159.1, read as the reverse complement.
TATTGCACCGTCGGCGAATCCTGCTCGATGAAGATATCCGGCAGGACCATAGCGCGAACCTTCAGCCCGGTGTCGAGCACGCCATGCTCTGCCAGCGTCTGCAGCACGTGAGAGCCAAAGCCGCCGATGGAGCCTTCCTCGATGGTCACCAGCACTTCGTGTTCACGCGCGAGCCGCAGCACCAGATCGGTGTCGAGCGGCTTTGCAAAACGCGCGTCGGCGACGGTGGTCGAAAGGCCGAAAGCAGCCAGCTCCTCAGCCGCGGCGAGACATTCATGCAGCCGGGCGCCGAAGGAGAGCAGCGCCACCTTGGAACCCTCACGCAGAATGCGGCCCTTGCCGATCTCCAACGGCTTGCCTTCTTCCGGCAGCGGCACGCCCACTCCTTCGCCGCGCGGATAGCGGAAGGCGGAGGGTCTGTCGTCGATGGTGGCGGCCGTCGCGACCATATGCACCAGCTCGGCCTCATCGGCCGCGGCCATCACCACGAAACCGGGCAGGCAGCCGAGATACGCCACGTCGAAGGAGCCGGCATGCGTGGCGCCATCGGCGCCGACTAAACCCGCGCGATCGATGGCGAAGCGTACCGGCAGCGATTGAATCGCGATGTCATGCACCACCTGGTCATAGGCGCGCTGCAGGAAGGTGGAATAGATCGCGGCAAAGGGCTTGAAGCCTTCGGTCGCAAGCCCACCGGCGAAGGTCACCGCATGCTGCTCGGCGATGCCGACATCGAACGCGCGGTCGGGGAAGCGTTTGGCGAAGGCGTCGATCCCGGTGCCGGACGGCATGGCGGCGGTGAGCGCCACGATACGATCGTCATGCTCGGC